>JACOVB010000034.1 GCA_016177555.1 Candidatus Rokuibacteriota bacterium | reverse complement strand
GCCTCGCTCCGCTCGGGGGATCTCCATGTCCGCTCGCCTCGGCGCGCGTTGCGCTTCCTCGGTCCATCGGCTCGGCTCGCCTCCGGCTGCGCCTCGCACTGCGGGCTGCGGCTTGCCGCCTCGCTCCGCTCGGGGGATTGCCATGTTCGCTCGCCTCGCCTCCGGCCGCGGCTCGCCCATCACCAGGTGCGCCTGAGCTCGCGGCGGATCTCCCGAAGGGACAGCCGCGAGACGACGGGCCGGCCATGCGGGCAGAAGTAGGGCTCCTGCGCTGCGGAGAGGTCCAAGATCAGACGCCGCATCTCCTCCCGCTCCAGGGGCGCCGGCGCCTTGATGGCCGCCCGGCAGGCGACGAAGGCCAGCGCCCGGTCGAGGAGCGGGCCCTCGGCTTCTCGTCCGGGCGCGGCCACTTCCTCGATCATCCGCTCGATGAGCCGCCTCGGCTCCCGGCCGCCGAGGAGCACCGGGACGGAGCGGAGGAGCACCGTGGCGCCGCCGAAGCCCTCGAGTGCAAACCCGAGACGCTCGAGCGTTGGCGCCCACTCGGTGAGGAGCGTGGCGTCGGCTGGCGCCAGGTCGAGGGGCTGGGGAAAGAGGAGCTCCTGGGCGGGAAGGGCGTCTCCCGCGAGGTCGGCCCGCAGCCGCTCGAACAGCACCCGCTCATGGGCCACGTGCTGGTCGATGAAGAAGACCTCGTCGTCGCTGGCCGATACGATGAACGTGTCCTGGACCTGCCCGACGACCTCGCCGAACCGATCACCGGCCGGCGGTCGCGCTTCCTCCATGAACAGCGCGCCCTGCCCCCCGGAGACGCCTGCGCTCGCCCAGACCGGCTCGGTGCGCTGCGCCGCGCCACCGGCGGCGCCGGCGTCCGTCCAGGAGGGCGGCGCGGTGCCGAGCCCCTGCTGGTGCTGGACCACGGAAGCGGAGCGCAGGGCGTCCTGCACGGCGAGGAAGAGCATCTCCTGGATCACCCTCGGGGATCTGAACCGAACCCAGGCCTTCGTCGGGTGGACATTGACGTCCACCTCCTGTGGGGGGAGCGCGAGCGACACCACGGCGGTCGGGAACTGGTCCCGCGCCAGCAGCGGCCGGTAGGCGTCGACGAGCGTCTGCGTCAAGAGCGAGTCCCTGACGGGGCGTCCATTGACGATGAGCGTGATCGCGTCGCGGCTGCCCCCGGCCGCCTGGGGAGGTGCGACGAGACCGGCGAGCGTGATGGAATGGTCGGCCCGCGCCACGTCGAGCATCCGGCCGGCCAGCTCGTAGCCATGGAGCGCACCCACACGGTCGCGGAGCGTGGCTGCCCTCGGCGCAGCGAGCAGCGGCTTGCCGTCGTTCGCCACGTGGACGTGGATCTCCGGATGGGCCAGCGCGATCGCCTGGAGGAGGCGGAGGATCATGGCGAGCTCGGCGCGGGCCCCCTTGAGGAACTTGAGCCGACCCGGCGTGTTGAAGAACAGGTCCGCGATCTCCACGGTGGTGCCGGGCGTGGCGGCGACACTCATCGGCGCTCCCGCGGTGCCGCCTTCCCCCCGCACCAGCGTCCCCGCTGCGGAGCCCCGCGGACACGACAGGAGGGAGAAGCGGCTCACCGCGCAGATGGCAGGCAGTGCCTCCCCCCGGAAGCCGAGGGTCTGGATGGCGTCCAGATCCGCCTCGTCAGCGATCTTGGAAGTTGCATGGCGCAAGAGCGCCAGGCCCATTTCCTCCGCCGTCATTCCGATCCCATCGTCCAGGATACGCACGAGCTGCCTGCCCGCATCCCGGAGCTCCACGACGACGCGCGCGCAGCCGGCGTCGATGGAGTTCTCGACCAGCTCCTTCACCACGGATGCCGGCCGCTCGACCACCTCGCCGGCGGCGATCTTGTTCACCAGGTGGTCGGGCAGCCTGTGAATGCGAGGACTATTCATTGCTGACGTTCTTTCAGCTGGCGCTGCCAGTGGGCGAGGAGATTGAGCGCCTGGAGCGGTGTCAGCGAGGCCACGTCGAGGGCGGCCAGGTCGCGGACGAGCGGGTCGCCGGAGGGTGGGAAGAGCCCCAGCTGTACCGGCGCGTCCGTGGCCGGGGCCGCGGCAGCCGTGAGCGCCGCCCGCTCGCTCTCGAGCTCTCCCAGGATGCTCCTGGCGCGGTCGATGACCGCCGGCGGAAGCCCCGCCAGTCGCGCGACCTGGATCCCGTAGGACCGGTCCGTGCCCCCGGGGCGCACCTGGTGGAGAAAGATGATCTCGTCGTTCCACTCCTTGACCGCCACGTGGAAGTTGCGGACGCGGGGAAGTTGCTCCGCCAGGGCCGTCAGCTCGTGGTAATGCGTCGCGAAGAGCACCTTGGCGCCCCGCCCGCGCTCGTGCAGCTCCTCCGTCACCGCCCACGCGATGGCCAGGCCGTCGAAGGTGGAGGTGCCGCGCCCCACCTCGTCGAGCAGGATCAGACTGCGCGGCGTGGCGTTGTGCAGGATGCTCGCGGTCTCGACCATCTCCACGAGGAACGTGCTTTGCCCTCGCGCGAGGTTGTCCTGGGCGCCCACCCGTGTCAGCACCCGGTCGACGAGGCCGATCCGTGCCGAGCGTGCCGGCAGGAACGCACCCACCTGCGCCAGGATGGCCAGCAGGGCCGTCTGGCGCATGTAGACGCTCTTGCCGCTCATGTTGGGGCCGGTGAGGATGATGATCTGCGCCGAAGCCGGGTCGAGGCTCACGTCATTGGGTGTGAAGGACTGCCCACCGGTGGAGTCGAGCACCGGGTGGCGCCCCTCGACGATCTCGAGCCCGACGCCGTCGTCCACCACGGGCCGCACATGCCCACGCTGGTGAGCCACCTCGCCCAGCGACTGGAGCGCGTCGACCGCTCCCACCGCGCGAGCCATCCGCAGGAGGCCCTCCGCCTCGGCGGCCACGGCAGAGCGGACCTGCTCGAAGAGCTCGAGCTCGAGCCGCGCCATGCGCTCCTCGGCGCCGAGGGCCCGGCTCTCGTACTCCTTCAGCTCCGCGGTGATGAACCGCTCGGCCCCCACGAGCGTCTGGCGCCTCACGTACTCCGCCGGGATCTTGGCGGCATGGGTGTTGCTCACCTCGATGGCGTAGCCGAAGACCCGGTTGAAGCGCACGCGGAGGGTCGGAATGCCGGTGCGCTCGCGCTCCCGCCGCTCGAGCGACGTGATCCACCCCTTCGCCTCGCGCTGGGCGAGCCGGAGCTCCCGCAGCTCGGCGCTCCAGCCTTCGCGGATCAGCCCCCCGTCGCGAAGACTCAGGGGTGGGTCGTCCTCCAGCGCCTCCTCCAGAAGCCTGACGAGCCCCGACAGGGGCGCGATCCCCTCCCCCAAGCGCAGCAGTAGCGGCGACGGAAGCCTCCCCACCGCGTCCCGGACGGCCGGGAGCTCCCGCAGATAGGCGCGCAGTGCGATGAGGTCGCGGGCGTGAGCCACGCCCAGCGCCGCCCGGCTCGCCAGGCGCTCGACGTCGCCGATGCCGGCGAGGCGCGCCCTGAGCGCCGTGCGCTCGGCCGGGGCCTCGGCCAGGGCACCGACGGCGTCCTGGCGCTCCCGGATCCGATCGAGATCCAGCAGCGGGCGCAGGAGCCAGTGCCGCAGGAGCCGCGCTCCCATGGGTGTCCGCGTCGTGTCGAGCGTCGCCAAGAGGGACCCGCGGGCGTTCCGATCCTGCGCGGTCTCGAAAAGCTCGAGCGTCGCGACGGCGGTACGGTCGAGAATCATGGCATCTCCCGAGACGAAGCGCTGGATGCGGGTAAGATGGGAGAGGCGTTCCCCCTGCGTGTCCCTGAGGTATGCAAAGGCCGCCCCGGCCGCCTGGATGCCGGCAGCGAGGGCGCCGAGGCCGAAGGCCTCCAGGCTCGGGACCTTGAAGTGGGCGGTCAAGCGCTCCTGCGCCGCCCGGGCCGAGAACCAGGAGGGCTCGACGCAGGTCAACGGGATGCCGAGGTCGCCGAGTGTCCGGGCCAGGAAAGCGTCAGCGCCGTGGGCCACGAGGATCTCGGCTGGCCGCCGGAGCAACGCCGCCTCCAGCAGGGTCTCCCCCGCCCCCTCCTCCTCCCCTACCCAGAAATCCCCTGTGGAGATGTCCGCGAGCGCCACGCCCAGGCTCCCCGGGCCCCTGTGCACGGCGAGGAGGAAGTTGTTCGCGGCCCCGTCGAGGTACTGCGTGTCCGTCACCGTGCCTGGAGTGATCACGCGCACCACTTCGCGGCGCACCAGTTTCTTGCCCTTGACCGGCGCCTCCATTTGCTCGCACACCGCCACCTTCTGTCCGGCGCGGATGAGGCGGCCGATGTAGCCGTCGGCGGCGTGGTGCGGGATGCCGGCCATGGGAACGTCCTGGCGCGCGGTGAGCGTGATCTGCAGGAGTCGCGCCCCGAGGTGGGCGTCCTCGAAGAACATCTCGTAGAAGTCCCCGAGGCGGAAGAGCAGCAGGTACTCCGGGTAGCGGCGCTTCAGCTCCCGGTACTGCCGCATCATCGGCGTGAGCTCGGCAGCGCCCTCCATCACGAGCGCAGCGCTGCCGACAGGCGATCGTAGGTGTCCTGGAGGGATTCGGGGAGGACCTTGGTGTCGCCGATCGTGGCCATGAAGCTGGTGTCGCCGTTCCAGCGCGGCACCACGTGCACGTGGAGGTGCCCGGCGACGCCGGCGCCGGCCACGGCGCCCTGGTTCACGCCCACGTTGAAGCCATCGGGCCCGTAGACGACCCTGAGCGCCCGCACCGCGATCTGGACGAGCCGCATGCAGTCGGCCAGCTCGTCCAGCGACGCCTCGTCGAGCCCCGCCACGTGCCGGGTGACCACGGCCAGGAGGTGGCCACAGGCGTAGGGATAGGCATTGAGGACGAGAAAGGCGCGCTCACCACGATGGAGAACCAGGGACTGACGATCATCACCGGAGGACAGCGCGGCGCAGAAGACGCAGGCGTTACCGGGCGCCCCAGCGGTCGAGACGTAACTCATCCGCCACGGTGCCCACAGGCGATCCACTCGATTTCAGGTGTTGACGAGCTCGCGGAGCCGCTTGCCGACCTTGAAGAACGGGACGCGCTTCTCGGGGACGCTGACGCTGTCCCCCGTCTTCGGGTTGCGTCCCTTCCGGGAGTTCCGATGCCGGATCCTGAAGCTGCCGAACCCGCGCAACTCCACCTTGTCGCCCTTGGCCAAGGCGTCGGTGATGTTGTCGAAGACGGTGTTGATGATCAGCTCCGTCTCCTTCTTCGTGAGGCTCGACAGTCTGGATACTTCCTCGATCAGATCCGCTTTGGTCATGACCGGACTCCCTCCACAGGGCCGCTCTCGCTGCCCCGGAACCGGTTGCTGGTCGGACGGAACCGGCCGCGCCCGTCGAGAAACGCTAGCATGGGGGTCGAAAGTTTGTCAAGAAGGTTACGGGGTTAGGGCTCATGAGGGGCTCCCCATCCTGCCTAGTCCATCAGATAGAGCGGGGTGCGGAGCGATGGCAGCGCGGGGAGCAAGGCGCCGGAACCCCCCATCCCCAGCTGATTGCGCAGGAGATCCGTCAGGGAGAAGCGCCGGCGAGGCAGCAGGAGCCTGGGGCGCTCGGGCAGCCCGGCGAGCTTCGCCGCCGCCTCGATCGCCTCCTCGAGGCCCCCGAGCTCATCCACCATCTTGAGCGCGCGGGCCTGCTGCCCGGAGTAGATCCGTCCATCGGCGAAGGCGAGGACCGTGGCGCGGTCGAGCCCGCGCCCCTCGGCCACGGCCGCCACGAACTGCCCGTACACATCGTCCAGCAGCAGCTGGAGAATGCGCCGCTCCCCCGGGGACATGGTCCGTGCGAAGTTGCCCACGTCCTTGTAGGCCCCGGCCTTCACCACCACGTACTCGACGCCCACCTTCTTGAGGAGGCCCTCCACGTTGGCCATCTGCATGACCACGCCGATGGACCCCGTGAGCGTACCCGGGTTGGCATAGATGCGATCCGCGGCGGTCGCCACGTAGTAGCCGCCGGAGGCGGCCACCGCTGCCAGCGACGCCACCACGGGCTTGCCGGCCTTCCGGACCCGCTGCACGGCAGCGAAGATCTCCTGGGTGGGCCCCACCACGCCCCCCGGGCTGTTCACCCGGAGGACGACGGCACGCACGGCGGGGTTGTCGATGTGCTCGCGGAGCTCGCGGACCGTGGCGTCGCCGTCCACGATGATGCCCTGGACCTCGACGATCGCGACCCGCGGGCCCCCGGGCAGTACACCGTCCTCCAGCACCGCCATGAGGGCCCAGACCGTCAGCAGGAACACGGCCAGGATCACAGTCGTGAGCCCGAGCCCCAGCATCAGGCTGCGGGCGCGAGAGGCCATCGCCTAGTCCTCGTCGTCGAAGTCGTCGCCCCCCCGCCGCTTGCGTGCCTTCCCCCGGCCGCGGGTGTCCTGCTGCTGCGGCTCCTCCAGGATCGCCGCCGCCAGCTCTTTCAGCGACAGCCCGATCCGACGCTCGGTGGGGTCCACGCGGATCACGAGCAGGGTGAGCTCGTCCCCGACGTTGACGATCTCCGCAGGCGACGCGATGGGCCGGCTGGACATCTGGGAGATGTGCAGGAGGCCGTCCACGCCGGGCTCCAGCTCCACGAAGGCGCCGAAGTCGGTGAGGCGGACGACCTTGCCGGTCACCCGCGAGCCCATGGGGTAGCGCTGGGAGACGCTCTCCCACGGGTCCGGCTGGATCTGCTTGAGGCCGAGAGAGATGCGCTTGTTCTCGCGGTCCACGTTGAGGATCTGCGTCTCGATGGCTTGCCCCTTCTTCAGGAGCTCCGAGGGGTGGCCGATGTTCCGGGTCCAGGACATGTCGGAGATGTGCAGGAGGCCGTCCACGCCGGGCTCCAGCTCCACGAAGGCGCCGAAGTCGGTGAGGTTGCGCACCTTCCCCTGCACGCGCAGCCCGGGCTTGTACCGCTCGTCGATGCTGGACCACGGGTCGCTCTCCACCTGCTTCATGCCCAGAGAGATGCGCTTCGTGGCCTTGTTGACGTCCAGCACCTGCACCTCGACGGTGTCTCCCACGTTGACGAGCTTCGAGGGATGGCGTACCCGCCGCGTCCATGACATCTCCGACACGTGCACGAGGCCTTCCACGCCGGGCTCGAGCTCGATGAAGGCGCCGTAGTTGGTGAGGCTCACGACTCGCCCGGCGACCTTTCCGCCCACCGGGTAGCGCTCGTCCACCGTCGCCCACGGGTCCAGGGACTTCTGCTTGTACCCGAGGGATACCCGGCCCGTTTCCCGGTCGAAGTGCAGCACCACGACCTCGACCTGGTCCCCGACCTGGAAGATCTCCGAGGGGTGGCCGATCCGCCCCCAGGACATGTCGGTGACATGCAGCAGGCCGTCGATGCCCCCGAGGTCGATGAAGGCCCCGTAGTCCGTGATGTTCTTCACGGTCCCCGTCAGCGCCATGCCTTCGCTCAGGACGGCCAGGGTGTGCTTCTTCTTCTCCTCGCGCTCCTCCTCCAGCACGATCCGTCGCGAGAGGACGACGTTGCCCCGGCGGCGGTTCAGCTTGATGACCTTGGCGCGGATCGTCTGCCCCACGAGGGCGCCGAGGTTCTTCACCGGGCGCAGATCCACCTGCGACCCCGGCAGGAAGGCGCGCACGCCCACGTCCACCGCGAGGCCGCCCTTGACCACCTCCACGACGCGGCCCTCCACGGGCGTTCCGCTGTCGTACGAGCGCGAGATGGCGTCCCAGACCTTGATCTTGTCCGCCTTGTCCTTGGAGAGGACGATCAGGCCCTCGTTGTCCTCCTTCGCCTCGAGGTAGACCTCGATCTCATCGCCAACCTTCGGGACCCCGGTGTGCCGGAACTCCTCGATGGCGATGGTGCCCTCGCTCTTGTAGCCGATGTCCACGAGCACCTCGCTGCCGCGCACCTCGACGACGAGCCCGCGGACCACCTCCCCTTCTTCGATGTCGTTGCTGCCCTTGGCGAACCACTCCTCCATCGTCTCTTCCCGGGTCTCTCCCACCTCCCTCTGAGTGGCCGTGGGGCCCTGCGCCTTCTGGTTATCCGTCTCCATATTCTGCTGACTTCCTCCTTGGTGGATATCGCCGGTACGGGCGCTTGGCCCGTGCCTGGCGTCGAACCCGTGCTCTACCCGCTCTGCTCGCCGAGCTGCGCGATGGCGCGCATCATCTCCTCGGTGGCCTCGCGGTACCGCTCCTTGCTCCGCCCCGGCGCCTCCGCCTTGAAGGAGAGAGGCGGCCCGAACGTCACGCGCACCTTCACCGGCCTCGGGATCACTCGACCGCGGGGCAACGCCCGCCCGGAGCCCGAGACGTAGGCCGGCACCACCGCCGCTCCGCTCAGCACCGCGAGCATCCCGGCCCCGGCCTTGCCCTCGCGCATAGTCCCCTCGTCGCCCCGGGTGCCCTCGGGGAACACCAGGAGGGCCTTCCCCTCTTGGAGGACCCGGAGGGCCGCCTTCAGCGCTTTCGCGTCAGTCCCGTCGCGCCGGACGGGCCGGGCGTTGACCCCCCGGAGCACCCAGCCGAGCAGCGGGATGTCGAACAGCTCCGCCTTCGCCATGAAGCAGAGCCGCCTCCGCGTTGCCCCGCCGACGAACGGCGGGTCCAGGATGCTCACGTGGTTCGACACGATGAGCACCGGCCCGGTCGGCGGCACCCGATCCGCCCCCCGGACCTCGACCCGGAAGACGAGGCGCATCAGGGCCACCGCGATGGGCTTCAGGACCCCGTACAGCACCGGATCCGCTCGACCTCCGCGAGGAGTCGCATGACGACCGCTTCGGGCTCGAGCCCGGTGGAGTCGACCACCACGGCCCCGGACGGCTTGACCAGGGGAGCCAGCGCCCGGCCCATGTCCTGGCGATCGCGGCGCAGGACCTCTTCGCGCACGGCCGTCAAGTCCACGGTGACGCCGCGGTCCGCCAGCTCTTCCAGGCGCCGTCGGGCTCGCGTCTCGAGGTCCGCGTCGAGGTAGAACTTCACCTCGGCGTCGGGACAGACCACGCTGCCCGTGTCCCGCCCCTCCAGCACCACGCCTCCCGGGGTCGCCAGCGCGCGCTGCAGCGGCGTGAGCTTATCACGCACCGGCGGCAGAGCCGTCAGGGCGGAGGTCAGCTCACCGATGGCCGGCGTCCGGATCTCCGCCGTGACGTCCCGCCCGTTGACGAACACCTTGTCCTCGACCAGCTCCACCGTGGTCCTCGCCAGGACTTCCCGCAGCGCCGGGCCGTCCTCGGCGGCAATGCCCGCCCGCTGCACCGCCCAGGCCAGTCCCCGGTACATGGCCCCCGTGTCGAGCAGCCGGAACCCGAGCCGCCGCGCCAGCTCCCGGGCAGCCCTGGACTTGCCAGCCCCCGCCGGCCCGTCGATGGTGACCACAGGCTTCTTCCTGCCGCAGCCCGTCACGCCGACCCTCTCGCGCACGGCGTGTCGGCCAGGGCGTTCAGCGTGTCGAGGAACCCCGGGAAGGAGGTGGCGATGCAGTCCGTATCCTCTACCACCGTCTCCCCGTCCGCAAGCAGTCCGGCGACGACCAGCGCCATGGCCATGCGGTGGTCCCCGCCGCTCGAGACGGTGGCGCCACGGAGCCGCGTGCCCCCATGGATCTGGAGTCCGTCGGGCCGCTCGGAGACGCGCGCCCCCATGCGGCCAAGCTCGGCGGCAATGGCGTGGATGCGGTCGGACTCCTTCACGCGGAGCTCGGCGGCATCGCGGATCTCGGTGATCCCCTCCGCCACGCAGGCCGCCACCGCGAGCGCCGGGATCTCATCGATGAGGCGCGGGATCAGCGGACCCCGGACCACGGTTCCCCGGAGCGCGGACGAGGTCACGCGGAGGTCGGCCGCGGGCTCCGCCGCGGTCGCGCCGAGTCCGAGGCCGCTCTCCTGTCGTGAGATGCGGGCGCCCATCTGCGCGAGAACGTCGAGAAGCCCGGTCCGCGTAGGATTGACTCCCACACCCTTCACCGTCACCGCTGCATCGGGCCCCGCCGCGGCTGCCGCCAGGAAGAAGGCCGCGGACGAGATGTCCCCCGGCACCGACACCGGTTGCCCCCTCAGCTGCCCTCCGGGGTGCAGCGTCACGGTTCGGCCCGCGATGGAGAGGTTCGCGCCGAAGGCGCCCAGCATGCGCTCGGTGTGGTCCCGCGACTGCGCCGGCTCCTCCACCGTCACCGGTCCATCCGCCCACAGCCCCGCCAGCAGCACGGCCGTCTTCACCTGGGCCGAGGCGACCGGTGAGACGAAGCGGAGCGCGCGGAGCGGCCGCGTACCGGTCACGGCGAGGGGCAGCCGGCTTCCGCCCTGCCGGCCCACCACCGTCGCTCCCATCTGGCGCAGTGGAGTCGACACCCGGTCCATGGGCCTCCGCCGGAGCGAGGCATCGCCGGTCAATACGCTCCAGAAGGGCTGGGCGGCCAGCACGCCGATGAGCAGGCGCGCTGTTGTGCCGGAGTTGCCGCAGTCGATGACGTCATCGGGCTCGAGCAGGGCGGCGAGGCCTCCTCCATCGAGCAAATAATGCCCGGCTCCCTTGCGAATCACCTCCACGCCGAGCGCGCGCACGGCCTTGAGGGTCGCGAGGCAGTCCTCGCCCTCGAGGAAGCCGGAGATCTCGGTGCGGCCCGCGGCGAGTGCCCCGAAGAGCACGGCCCGGTGCGAGATGGACTTGTCCCCCGGGACCGTCACCTCGCCCCGCAGCCTTCTGACCGGCGTGACGTGGATCCTCACCGCAGACGCTCCCGGGCCTGTCGGATCCGGTCAAGCTCCTGCTCGATGGCGGAGGCATCCCCCGACGAGATCAGGCCCTCGAGATGATCCAGCGATTTCCTGAAGGCCGCCACGGCCTCAACCAAGGCGGGGCGATTGGCCTGGAAGATCTCACGCCACACCCGGGGGCTCGACGCCGCGATGCGGGTCGTGTCCCTGAAGCCCCGCGCAGCCACATCGAGGAATGTCGGGTCCATGCGGAGGACGGCATCCACGAGGGCGCCAGCCACGAGGTGCGGCAGGTGGCTCACAGCCGCCACGGCGCGGTCGTGAGT
>JACOVB010000033.1 GCA_016177555.1 Candidatus Rokuibacteriota bacterium | reverse complement strand
GATCTACAGCGTCACGTTCGCCGTCGGGGCCGGGCTCGCGGCGCTCGGCGGGATCCTGATCGCCCCCATCTATTCCATCAGTCCCGACATGGGCACGCTCGCAGCGATGAAATCCTGGGCGGTGACGATTCTCGGCGGCATGGGGAGCCTGCCCGGAGCGCTCCTTGCCGGGCTCGTCATCGGGCTCGCCGAGAGCCTGGCTGCCGGCTACGTGTCCTCCGCCTACAAGGAGGGAATCGGATTTCTCGTGGTCATCGCCGTGCTTCTCTACAAGCCCGAGGGCTTCCTCGGGACCCGGGGACGGGAATAGGTGATCCGCGCCGCAGCCGCGCTCGCCCTGGCCGCGGCCCTGGGCCTGCCCCTGCTCCTGCGGGGGAGCTACGCGCTCCACCTGCTGGTGCTCTCGGCCATCTGGGCCTTGCTGGCGCTCTCCTTCAACATCGTGGCGGGCTACCGCGGGCTCCTCTCGCTGGTGCACAGCTCGTTCTTCGCCATCGGCGCCTACGGGTCAGGGCTTGCCACGCTCCGCCTCGGAATCCCATTCTGGGTGGCGCTGCCGCTGGCGGGCCTGGCGGGGATCGCGAGCGCCCTCGCCATCGGGTACGTGCTGCTGCGCTTGCCGGTCCACGCCTTCATCATCGCGACCGTCGCCGTGAGCGTCATCCTCACCCTGGTCATGACCAACTGGGTGGAGCTGACCCAGGGCCCCATGGGGCTCAGCGGGGTCATGCCGCCCCGTCTTACCCTCGGCCCGCTCGACGTCGACTTCTCCGACCGGGTCGCCTACTACTACCTGGCCCTCGCCGTGCTGCTCGCCTTCGTGGTCGTGGAGCGGCTCTTCGTCCGCAGCCGCTTCGGGCGCGGTTGCATGGCCCTCCGGGAGAACCCGACGCTGGCCGTGGCCCACGGGCTGAGCCCGCTCCGCCACGGGCTCATCGCCTTCGCGCTCGGCGCCGCCGGGGCCGGGCTCGCGGGCAGCCTCTACGCCCACTACATGTCGGTCGTGAGCCCCGAGCTGTCGACCTTCGTCTACATGACGCTGCTGGTGGTGATGGTGGTGGTCGGCGGGCGCGCCACCCTGGCAGGCCCGCTGCTGGGCGCCGTCCTCTTCATCTTCCTGCCGGAGTACCTCCGGCTCACCCGGGGCTACCGGGACTCCGCGATCGGTCTCACGCTGATGCTCACCGTGCGCTTCTTCCCGAATGGCGTCGTGGGCACCTTGCGGGAGTGGCTGCAGCCGGCGCTCCGGCCCGCGCCCGCCGCGCCAGCCGACGACGAGCAGGTGGCGAACCATGCCGCTGCTGGAAGTCCAGAACCTCAGTAAGGCCTACCACGGCTTCCCCGCGCTCCACCGCGTGAGCTTCGCGGTGGAGGCCGGCGAGCTGCTGGGCATCATCGGCCCGAACGGAGCCGGGAAGACGACCCTCTTCGACTGCATCATGGGCACCCTCGACGTCACCGAGGGGCGCGTGCGGTTGCGGGGAGAGGACATCACCGGGCGGCCCGAGCACGTCATCGCCCGCCGCGGCATGCGCCGCGCGCATCAGCTCACCGAGGTGTTCCCCCGCCTCTCGGTGATGGATCACATGCTGGTCGCGGCGCAGGAGTGCCCCGCCGAGGGGTTCGTCCCGACCTTCCTCAACACCGGCCGCGTGCAGGCGCAGGAGGCGCAGAACCGCGGCCGCGCCCGCCGGCTCCTCGAGCTCCTTCGCCTCTCCCACATGGCGGACACTCCCGGCGGCTCGCTCTCCTACGGGCAGCGGAAGCTCCTGGCCCTGGGCATGATCATGGCGGCGCAGCCGGCGGTGGTGCTCCTCGACGAGCCCCTGGGCGGCGTCAACGAGACGCTGATCCGGCACATCATGGAGTACGTCGTCGAGCTCAACCGGCAGGGGCAGACCTTCCTCGTCATCGAGCACAACATGCACGCCGTCATGCGCATGTGCCGGCGCATCCTGGTGCTGGACCAGGGGGAGCGTCTCGCCGAGGGCACGCCGGCCGAGATCCAGCGGAACCCGGCCGTGCTGGAAGCCTACTTCGGGCGGTGAGCGGGATGACGGCGCTCGAGCTTCGTGACGTGGTGGCGGGCTACGGCGAGATCGAGGTGCTCCGCGGCGTGTCGCTCCGGGCGCGCCCGGCCGAGATCACCTGCATCATCGGCCCCAACGGCGCCGGGAAGTCCACCGTGTTCCGCACGGTCACCGGGCTCCTGCCGGCCCGGCGGGGCTCCATCGTGGCCGACGGGCACGAGCTCGTCGGGCGCTCGCCCCGGGACATCTTCCGGCTCGGCGTGTCGTTCGTCCCGCAGGGCCGCTGCAACTTCCCCCTGATGACGGTGCAGGAGAATCTCGAGATGGGCTGCTTCGCGCTCCGCGACCGGGGCGAGACACGCCGCCGGGTGGCGCGCATTCTCGAGCGCTTCCCCATCCTGCGCCAGCGCCAGCGCCAGCGGGCGGGCACCCTCTCGGGCGGCGAGCAGCAGGTCCTCGAGATGGCGCGGGCGCTCCTGCTCGAGCCCCGGGTGCTCCTGATCGACGAGCCGTCGCTGGGCCTGGCCCCGAAGATGGTCGAGGGGGTCTTCGAGGAGATCGTCAAGCTGCGGGACAGCGGTGTCGCCATCGTGATGGTCGAGCAGAACGCCCGCCGGGCGCTCCAGATCACCGACCAGGCGTTCGTGCTCGAGCTGGGCCGGGTCCGCTTCGAGGGCACCGGCCGTCAGATCCTGGACAACCCGCACGTGCGCGAGCTCTACCTCGGCGGGGAGCTCGGGGGGGGCGGCGACGGCTCGGCCGTTCCCTCGCCGGCCGCCGGGCGCGGCTCCGACGGGCCGAGACCGTGAACGGATCCCACACGGAGGAGGAAACCATGATGACGCCAGACAGGACCCTGACGAGGAGAGGCATCGCAGTGCTGGCCGTGGTGCTGGCGGGCTGGCTCGCGCTCGCCCCCGGGCCGGCCGGGGCAGCGGACCCGATCCCGATCGGCTTCATCACGCCCCTCACGGGCTCGCCCGCGCTCGAGGGGACCTACATGTCGCAGGGCGTCGAGCTGGCCGTCGCCGAGCTGAACGCCAGGGGCGGCGTGCTCGGCCGGCCGGTCAAGGTCATCATCGAGGACGGGCGCGCGGACCCCCAGGAGTCCACCTCCGCCGCCGAGAAGCTCATCCTCCGCGATCGCGCGGTGTCGCTGGTCGGGGCGTGGGCCAGCTCGGCCACCCTCGCCGTCATGAACGTCATCGCGCGCCACAAGGTCCCCTTCATGGTCGAGATCTCCACCAACCCCAAGATCACCGAGATGGGGAACCCGTGGGTCTTCCGCATCGCCTCCACCGAGGCCATCAACGCGGCCTTCATCGTCCCCAAGCTGATCGAGCGCGGCTACGGCAAGGTCCACTTCATCGCGGTCAACAACGACTGGGGGCGCGGCGCCATCGAGCACCACCAGCGCGCGTTCGAGGCCGCAGGGATGAAGGTCGCGGGCAGCGAGTTCTACAACGTTAACGAGGTGGACTTCAAGCCCCTGCTGCTCAAGGTCCGCTCGGCCGGCGCCAACGGCATCATGTTCACGGGCGACATCCGCGCGACCGCGAACTTCCGCAAGCAGATGCGGGAGCTGGGCCTCACCCTGCCCGTCTACCTCTCGGGCGGCCAGACCCTCGCCACGCTCGGCAAGGTCGCCGGGCTCGACGTCCTCGAGGGTGTCTACATCCTCGGCTACACCATCCCCAACGCGCGCGAGGGCGACCCGCGGTCGCCGGCGCTCCAGG
>JACOVB010000459.1 GCA_016177555.1 Candidatus Rokuibacteriota bacterium | reverse complement strand
GTCGGGGGGCAGGGGGACGACGTCAGGGTCCGATGGGTGGGGGTGGGGCAGCGCGGGCGCAATGTCGCCATCACCAACCTGGCGGTGCGCCGGAACTACTTCGGGGCATTCGACTCCCAGGCCTTCCTCTCGGTGGTGAACTTCTCCGGGGAGGCGCAGACCTTCGCCCTGACGCTCACCCTCGACGACGAGCCCATCGCCGAGAAGTCTCTCACCCTCGAGCCGCAGGTGAGACGCGCGCTGGTGCTGCCGTTCAGTCACCCGGGCGGGGGCGTGGTGCGGGCCCGCATCGGCGTGGCGGACGATCTCGACGTCGACAACGTGGCCCATGCGGTGATCCCGCCGCCGCGGGCGATCGCGGTGCTGCTGGTGAGCCCCGGCAACCTCTTCCTCGAGAAAGTGCTCCGCACCGACCCGCAGGTGACGCTCGAGACGCGGACCCCGGAGGAGTACCAGGGCGGCATGGACGGGTTCGACGTCGTGGTGGTGGACAGCGCGAGCCCGCCCCGGATCGGCAACGGGCGCTTCGTGCTCGTCAACGCCGCGCCGCCCGACGTGCCGCTCGAGGTGCTGGGGCGCCTCGAGGCGCCGGTCATCATGGACTGGGACCGGTCGCACCCGATCATGCGCCAGATCGACTTCGCCAAGGTCACGATCGAGGAGGCGCTGCGGGTCCGTCCCCTGGCGGCCGGGAAGACTCTCGTGGAGGCGGTGGGCGGGCCGCTCATCTATCTCCTCGAGGAGCGGGAGCGCAAGGCCGTCTTCTTCGGATTCGACCTGTTCAAGTCCGACTTCCCCCTCCGCGTGGCCTTCCCGCTCATGCTCTCGAAGAGCCTGCGCTGGCTGCACCCGGCCGGACTCGACCAGTCGAGCCTGCAGCTCCAGGCCGGTCAGCCGATCCTCTTGCCCGTGGAGCACGGCGTCACTACCGCCACGGTCATGACCCCCTCGGGGCGGAGCAGCCAGGCGCAGGTCACCCGGGGCGTCGCGAGCTTCACGGAGACGGACGAGGTGGGCGTCTACCGCGTGGTGACCTCGCGGGGGGAGACGCGGGTCGCCGTCAATCTGATGAACGCCGAGGAGTCCGACCTCGCGCCCAAGCCGGTACCGGCCTTCGTCGAGGGAGCCCGTCCCGAAACGGCTCCGGTTCCCGTCGTGCGGGAGCTGTGGCCGCCCTTCGTGCTGCTGGCCCTCCTGCTGTTCGCGGCCGAGGGCGTCCTGTACTGGCGCCGCCAGACGGCCGGCAGGCTCCGTCTCCCGCACGGCGTCGGGGACCGCTGGGCTCTCGGCCTGCGCTGCGTGCTCATGGCCGTCCTGCTCCTGGCGCTGGCACGGCCCGTCATCCCACGGTGGGTGGACCAGCTGAACGTGCTCTTCCTCCTGGACGTCTCCGACAGCGTGAGCCTCGCCGCCCGCGAGAAGGCCTATCGCTTCGCCGCCCAGGCCGCCACCGCCATGCAGCAGAGGGACCAGACCGGGCTCATCGTCTTCGGGGAGGAGGCCGTGGTGGATCAGCCGCTGCGCGCCTCCAACAAGCTGGAGCGGCCCCAGGTGCGCGTGCCGGGCCGGGGCACCAACCTGGCGCAGGCGCTGCAGCTCGCGCTCGCCACGGCCCCACCGGGCCAGGCCAACCGCTTTGTCCTCCTCACCGACGGGCGGCAGAACGCGGGCAACGCGCTCGCGGTGGCCCAGGCGGCCAAGGATGCCGGCGCCGACGTCTACTATGTGCCGGCCCCGTTGACCTTCTCGCAGGAGGTCGTGGTCGAGTCCATGGTGCTGCCGCAGGAGGTGAAGTTCGGGGAACCCTTCCAGGCGAAGGTCGTCACCTGGAGCCAGGCCGACACTCAGGGGCGGCTGTCACTGTTCCGCAACGGGGAGTTCCTGGGCTCGCAGGTGGTCCGTCTCTCGGCCGGCAAGAATGTGTACACGTACCGGCAGTCCCTGGAGCACAGCGGGATCCACGTGTACCAGGCCGCCATCGAGGTGGAAGGTGACACGATCGAGGAGAACAACCGAGCCGTGGGCACCATCGTGGTGCGCGGCCGCCCGCTCGTGCTGATGGCGGAGAAGGACCGGAGCCAGGCGCAGGCCCTGGCTGCCGCTCTGCGTGCCCAGCACGTGGACGTGGAGCTGGTGGAGCCGGATCGCATCCCCAAGGACGTGGCGGCCTTGCAGAAGTACGACGGGGTGATCCTCTCCAATGTCTCCTCCCTCAAGCTCGCCAAGAAGCAGATGGAGAGCATCCGCGACTACGTTCGTGACCAGGGTGGCGGGCTGATGATGCTCGGAGGCGAGGAGAGCTTCGGGCTCGGCGGCTACTACCGCACGCCCATCGAGGAAGCGCTGCCGGTGACCATGGAGGTGAAGCAGAAGATCGAGATCCCGAGCCTCGCGGTGGTGCTCTCCATCGACCGCTCCGGTTCGATGGCCATGACCACCGACAGCAAGGTCACCAAGCTCGACATCGCCAAGGAGGCCGCGCACCTGGTGGCAGACCTGCTGGACGAGCGCAACGAGGTCGGGATCATGAGCTGGGACACCGAGTTCGTCTGGGACTCGCCCATGCGCCCGGCCCGGGACAAGCAGGCGATCCACAACGCCATCGCGACCATCAAGGCCGGCGGCGGGACGGACGGCTATCCCGCGCTCAAGGAGTCCTACCAGGTGCTCTTCGACCGGTCGGCGCTCCTCAAGCACGTGATCTTCCTCTCCGACGGCCAGATGACGCGCGGCGACTTTGCCGGGCTCATCCGTCGCATGGCCAAGGACAAGATCACGGTGTCCACGGTCGCCATCGGCAAGGATGCCGACGTGCAGCTGATGTTCGACATCGCCAAGTGGGGGCGCGGGCGCTTCTACTACACGGAGGACGACGCGACGATCCCGCGCATCTTCACCCTCGAGACCCAGCTCGCTTCCAAGTCGTCGCTGGTCGAGCAGCCCTTCAGGGCCACGCTGGCGAGCCCGGCGCACGAGGCCATCCAGGACATCAACTGGAAGGAGGCGCCTCCGCTCGGCGGCTACGTGGCGACGACGCTGAAGGGCACCGCCGAGATGGTGCTCATGACCCACCAGGAAGACCCGCTCCTGGCCACGTGGCGCTACGGGCTCGGGCGGACCGTGGCCTTCACCTCGGATGCCAAGGCCAAGTGGGGGGTGCTCTGGCTCAGGTGGTCAGGCTTCAACAAGTTCTGGGCCCAGCTCACCCGCTGGACGCTACGCTCGGGAACGCGCAGCGACACGGTGGCGTCGGTGGCGCGGATGGACGAGCGGGGCGAGGTGGTGGTGGACGCCGTCGACCCGAAGGGCGAGTTCATCAACTTCCTGGACTCCCAGGTGGGCGTGGTGTCGCCTGACAGGCAGCGCACCGTGGTGGAGCTCGAGCAGGTGGGGCCTGGGCGTTACCGTGGTCGCTTCCCGGCTTCTCAGGAGGGCGTGTACCTCGTGGGCATGGCGCAGCGCCGCGGGGAGCAGATGGTCGGCTCGCAGCTCGCGGGGCTGGTGGTACCGTATGCGCAGGAGTTCAGGGACCTCGGGGTGGATGAGACCATGCTCCGGGAGCTGTCGGAGATTACCGGCGGCAGCGCACTGGCCCAGCCGCGCGACGCCTTCGCCCAGCAGCGGCGTCGCTCGCGCCTGACGCTGGACCTGTGGCCCTGGCTGGTGGGACTGGTGGCCGTGATGCTCATTCCCGAGATCGCCCTGAGGCGGGTGGGGCCGGGCCTCCTGGTCCGCGCTCTCGCTCGCCTCAGGGGTCTGGGGCGAGGAGGGCCGGGACATGCAAGCCCACGAGATGCGGTCTAGCGCGGGCATCCTCGCAGTGGCAGTGGCGGCGATGCTGCTGGCGGGCGCCGCCCCGGCGCTGGCCAAGTCGCGCACCGTCCTCATCCTTCCGTTCATCGCGGTGGATCTGGGGCGGGAGGAGCAGTGGCTGGGGGAGAGCGTGGCCCAGTCGCTGAGCCTGGCGCTGGTCACCCTCCCGGCCCTCGTCCAGATCGACAGGCAGCGCCTCCGACAGCTCCCGCAGCCGGAGGCCTGGGACGAGCAGGCGGCGCTCCTGGCGGCGCGCACCCTTCGCGCCGACGTGACGCTGTATGGCGAGGTGCGCCGCGTGTCCGGTGACCTCTCCATCCAACCGCGACTCATCGAGCTGAGGGGGGAAAGGGCCGAGCGGTTGGCGCTGGAGGCGCAGCCCGTGGCCGAGGGGATGCTGCCCGATCGGCTCCGTGCCCTGCCGCTCGCCTATGCGCGGGCCCTCAAGGTTCCGGTGACCGATGCCGAGGCGGCGCGCCTGCAGAAGACCGCGGCTCCCACCGCCTCCCCGCGCGCCTGGGAGGCGTATGTGCGGGCGCAGCTGGCCGCGGCCCGCGCCACCCAGGAGGGCAACGAAGCAGCCGTCGAGCTCCTGGCCCGTGCCCTCGAGACCGATGCCCAGTTCGTGGTGGCCCAGTACTCGCTGGGCCTGGTCCACCAGGCCCTCGGCAATCGCTGGAAGGCCGCCGCGCAGTTCCGGGCCTCGACCCAGCAGGACCCGACCTTCCCCGAGCCCTTCAAGTCGCTGGGCGATCTCTTCCTGACGGCCCCGCGGCGGCTCTTCGATCAGGCGGTGGAGGCCTATGCCAAGGCCATCGAGCTGCGCCCGTTCTTCGCCGAGGCCCACGTGGGCCTCGGCGACGCGCGGGCGGCGAAGGCGGACGTGGATGGCGCGGTGAGCGCGTATCAGAAGGCGCTTCAGCACAACCCGCTGAATCCCAAGGTGCACGTGAGCCTGGGGAAGATCTACTACGCCGAGAAGGGGCTCTACTACGAGTCGGTGACCGCCTACAAGAAGGCCATCGAGCTCGACCCGGGCTACGTCGACGCGCGGATGGGGCTGGCCGAGGTGTACGAGGACAAGGGCCTCTACCAGGACGCCATCACCGAGTACCGCAAGGTGGTGGAGCAGGACGCCCGCCACACGGGGGCCCTCTACAACCTCGCGCTGGTCTACGAGAAGGTGGATGCCCGCGAGGCGATCACCCTCTGGGAGCGATACATCCAGCTGGCCGGGTCCCAGCCCACGGAGAAGGACTGGGTGGACGTCGCGCGGCTGCACCTGCGCAAGCTCAAGAACCAGCTCGAGAAGGGCAACTGAGCGAGCGCTAGATCCCGAGGAGCGCCCTGAGCCGCGGCTTGTCGAAGCCGCGCACCACCTGCTCTCCCACCAGGATCACCGGCACGGCCATCTGTCCCGTGAGCCGGATCAGGTCCTGCCGCGCGTCCGCGTCCTCCATCACGTTGACATCCCGGAACGCCACGCCCTGAGACGAAAGAAACTCTTTCGCCTGACGGCAGGGGACTCAGGTCGGGCTCGAGTACACCACCACGGCAGGGTCGGCCATTGGCTCCTCCTCGGCTCTTAAGATACATGGAAACCGGCTTGGGCTTCGGCGGATCCCGTTTGGACGTCCGCATCCTTGACTTGCCGGTGGGGGTTCTCTAAGGTGGCGGAGGTCATGAGCGACTTGAGGAAGGATCCGACTCGCGGGCAGTGGGTGCTCGTGCGTCCTTCGGGTGGCTCTCCCCCCGCCGGTCAGGCATGCCCCTTCTGTCCCGGAAACGAGGGGCTGACGCCGCCCGAGATCAGCGCCTACCGCAAGGACGACGGAGCCTCGGACGGCCCAGGCTGGTCGGTGCGCGTGATACCCGAGGCCGACCCGTACTTCCGCATCGAGCTCGACCTGGCGCGCGAAGGCGTCGGCATGTACGACAAGATCTCCCCACGCGGCGCCACGGAGCTGATCGTCGAGAGCCCGCGCCACGAGGACACGCCTGCCACCATGCCCAAAGCGCAGTGGGAGCAGGTTCTCTGGATGTATGCGGAGCGGATCCGGGACCTCAAGCGGGATCTCGCCATTCGTGACATCCTGATCACCAGGCGCCACCGGCAGCCCGGCTCCCGCATCACCCATCCGTATTCCCGCTTGATCGCCATCCCGATCATCTTCGACGAGGTCCGGCGCAAGCTCACCGAGGCCCGCGAGTACTTCCAGTACAAGCGGCGGTGCGTCTACTGCGACATCATTCGCCAGGAGACCGCCGACGAAGCTCGCGTGATCTGGGAGACGCCCCACTTCGTGGCGCTGGTGCCTTACGCGGCCCGCGCCCCCCACGAGGCGTGGATCCTGCCGCGCCAGCACGCCTGCTCCTATGAGGAGGCCCTGATGCCCGAGAGCGTCGCTGACCTGGCTTCGCTGCTGGGGGGCTACTTCCGGACGCTCGCACGGGTGCTCGGGGACCCGTCCTTCGAGATGACCCTCAACACCGCCCCCAACCGGAACGCCAAGGTGCTGCCGGGGGAGTGGGCGACGGTGGCCGATGACTACCACTGGCATATCGAGGTGACCCCGCAGCCCGAACGGCTGACCCGAGTGGGGGGAATCTACGTCAACGAAACCCCCCCCGAGGAGGCCGCCCGGCGTCTCAGGGAGGCGTGGGGTCAACCCGGCCACTAGCCGGACAGATGAGGCTTGACAGGGGGCCCATGAGTGCGGGAGAATCCGACTAGAAGAGTCGGGGATCTAAAAGGTCGGATACTGACAGAGGGCAGGAGAGAACATGCTTCGCTTCACCAAGAAGGCGGATTACGGGCTGATGGCCATCCACTACATCGCCGCCCAGGCCGATGAGGAAGCCGTCAGCGCCAAGCGGATCGCCGAGGAGTTCAAGATTCCACCCGAGCTCCTGGCCAAGATCCTCCAGCGCCTGGCGAAGCGGAAGCTGATCGTGAGCCACAACGGCCCCAAGGGGGGCTATCTGCTGGGCCGGGACCCGAACCACATCACGGTCGGGCAGGTGATCAGGGCTCTCGAGGGGCCGGTCGAGATCGTCGGTTGCGTGACGGCGGATGATTGCCCGCAGTACGTGCGCTGCAACCTGCGACGCCCTGTGGAGAAGATCCAGGCGAGCATCAGCCACCTCCTGGACACCATGACGCTCGCCGAGCTGGGCGCCGATCCGATCCTTCCGGTCGCTGCGCTGAGCACGACGACATAGACGAGACAGGAGATGACTCCGATGACGCCGAAGCTGCCGATCTTCATGGACAGCCAGTCCACGACTCCGGTGGATCCCCGCGTGCTGGACGCGATGATCCCCTACTTCACCGAGAAGTTCGGCCACCCGGCGAGCCGGAACCACCCGTTCGGCTGGGAAGCAGAGGCCGGGCTGGACCGGGCCCGGGAGCAGATCGCCAGGCTCATCGGGGCCCGGGATCCGAAGGAGCTCGTCTTCACCTCCGGCGGCACCGAGTCGATCAACCTGGCGCTCAAGGGCGTGGCCGAGATGTACCGGGAGAAGGGCAACCACATCGTCACCACCGTGATCGAGCAGCGCGCCGGGCTGGACGTCTGCAAGCGGCTCGAGCGGCAGGGATTCGAGGTCACCTACGTCAAGGTGGGGACCGACGGCCTCGTGGACGTGGAGGCGATCCGGAGCGCGCTCACCCCGAAGACCATCCTGGTCTCGGTGATGTTCGCCAACAACGAGATCGGCACGATCCAGCCCATCGCCGAGATCGGCCGGCTGGCGAAGGAGAAGGGCATCGTCTTCCACACCGATGCGACCCAGGCGGTCGGCAAGATCCCCGTGGACGTGGAGGCGATAGGGGTGGATCTTCTGTCCTGCACGGCGCACCTGATCTACGGCCCCAAGGGGATCGGGGCGCTGTACGTCCGACGGAAGAACCCCAGGGTCCGGATCTCTCCGATGATCGATGGCGGCGGGCACGAGCGCGGCATGCGGTCGGGCACGGTGCCGGTGCCGCTCGCGGTAGGCTTCGGCCGGGCGGCCGAGCTGTGCCGGGAGCTCATGCCAGAGGAGAGCCAGCGGCTCGCGGCGCTCCGGGACCGTCTCCAGGACCAGATCCTCTCCAAGGTGGACGAGGCGTACCTCAACGGCCACCCCGAGAAGCGGCTTCCGCACAACCTGAACATCTCGTTCTCCTATGTGGAAGGCGAGTCGGTGCTGATGGGGCTCAACAAGGAAGCGGCCCTGGCCTCGGGCTCCGCCTGCACCTCGGCGACGCTCGAGCCCTCGTACGTCATCTCCGCCCTCGGGGTGGACGCCGAGCTGGCGCACTCCTCGATCCGCTTCGGGCTCCACCGCTTCACCAGCGAGGAAGAGGTGGACTTCGTGGCGCAGCGGGCCGTCGAGGCGATCCAGCGGCTCCGGGAGATGTCGCCGCTCTACGAGATGGCGAAGGAAGGGATCAACCTGAAGTCCATGCACTGGAAAGCGGAGTAGGGGCGCCACCGACGTCACAGGAGGCACATCGGCATGCCATACAGCGATAAGGTCATCGACCACTACAGCAACCCCCGGAACGTGGGGTCCTTCGGCAAGGGCACCCCTGGCGTGGGGACGGGGCTCGTGGGGGCGCCGGAGTGCGGCGACGTCATGAAGCTCCAGATCAAGGTGAACGTGCAGACGGGGCTCATCGAGGACGCCAAGTTCAAGACCTTCGGGTGCGGCAGCGCCATCGCCTCGTCCAGCCTGGCCACCGAGTGGCTGAAGGGGCGCACGGTGGAGGAGGCCGCGAAGATCAAGAACACGGACATCGTCAACGAGCTCAAGCTGCCGCCCGTGAAGATCCACTGCTCCGTCCTGGCCGAGGACGCCATCAAGGCGGCGCTCCAGGACTACAAGGAGAAGTGGGCGAACGCGGCAGCCGAAGCCCGAACCGGCGCGTCCTGACACCGGACGCATTCACGCTCGCAAGGAGGCACGATTTCCCATGGCACTGGCACTGACGGAGAAGGCGGCCAAGCAGGTGAAGCAGCTCATGCAGGCGCAGCAGCTCGAGAACGTCTATCTGCGCGTGGGCGTCAAGGGCGGAGGGTGCTCCGGACTGTCGTACTCGCTGGAGTTCGACACGGAGGTGGGACCCCACGACAAGACGTTCGACATCGACGGGGTCCAGGTGCTCTGCGACGCCAAGAGCTATCTCTACCTGAATGGGATCACGCTCGACTACGTCACCGAGGGGCTGACCGGCGGCTTCACCTTCGTCAACCCCAACGCCAAGTCAAGCTGCGGCTGCGGAACGTCGTTCTCGGCGTAGGGGCGCGGCCGTGTCGTAACCGTCGGGCACGACACCGACCGGCAGCAGCAGGAGAACAGGAACGGGCCCCGGCGGGCCCGTTCTCATTTTGTGAGGACATGAACGACTACTTCGCGGTGTTCGGGCTTCCGCGGAAGCTCCAGCTGGACCCGGAGGAGCTCCGCCGCCGGTTCTACGAGCTCTCGCGCGTCCACCATCCGGACTTCCACCAGGGCGCCTCCGAGGAGGATCAGGCCAAGGCCCTGTCCGCCTCCGCCCTCCTCAATCGCGCCTACCGGGCGCTGCGGGATCCGGTCAGTCGGGTCGAGTACCTCATCGTGCTGGAGGACGGTGGCGAGACCCGGGAAGGGGCGGACGCGAGGCCCAGGGCGCCGGTGGACCTCCTCGAGGAGATCATGGAGGTGCAGGAAGCCCTCCAGGAGGCGAAGGCTGGAGGGCTGGATGAGGTCTCCCGCCAGAGGCTCAGCGAGGAGCGCGAGCGGCTCAGGGCCCGTCAGCTCGCCGAGGAGGACGCCATCGCGGCCCGGGCCGCTGAGTGGGACGCTGTCGTGGGCGGGCCGGGAGACCGCACGGCGCTGATCGAGTGGTTCAAGCAGCGGCTCGCCGCCCGGGCCTACCTGCGCACCGTGATCGATGACTTGAGCGACGCGCTCGGGGAGGGAGAGGAGAGGCATGTCTCGCATCGTCGGCATTGACCTGGGGACGACCAATAGCCTGGTGGCGTACGTCGAGGGTGGCGTCCCCAAGGTGATCCGCGACGTCGAGGGCCGGGCCCTCCTGCCGTCCATCGTCGGCTATACCCCGGACGGGATCCTGGTGGGTGAGCCCGCCCGTCGCCAGCTGGTCCGGAACCCCGCGCGGACGATCTACTCCGTCAAGCGCTTCATGGGCCGAGGGTACGACGACATCAAGGACGAGCTCTGCCACTGCCCCTTCGAGTTCCTCGCGAGCGCCGACGTGGTGCGCATCAAGGTGGGCGACAGCGCGGTGACGCCCCCCGAGGTGTCGGCCCACGTCCTGCGAGCCCTCAAGCAGCGCGCGGAGGCCTTCTTCGGGGAGCCCCTGGAGCAGGCGGTCATCACCGTCCCCGCGTACTTCAATGACAGCCAGCGGCAGGCGACCAAGGACGCCGGCCGGATCGCCGGCCTCGACGTTCTCCGGATCGTGAACGAGCCGACGGCGGCCTCCCTGGCGTACGGGCTGCAGAAGCTCGCCCAGGGGACCATCGCGGTCTATGACCTGGGCGGAGGGACCTTCGACATCTCGATCCTGAGCGTCAAGGACGGGGTCTTCGAGGTGCTGGCCACCAACGGGAACACGCACCTGGGCGGCGACGACTTCGACCGCGTGATGGTGGAGTGGCTGCTGGCCGATATCCGCGAGACCCACGGGGTGGACCTGTCGCAAGACCCGGAGGCGCGCCAGGAACTGAGGCTCGGGGCCGAGGCGGCGAAGTGCCGCCTCTCCTTCGACGACCGGAGCCTCCTCACGATCCCCTTCGAGGGGTTCACCTACCACCGGGAGCTGACGCGGGCGGAGGTCGAGAAGCTGATCGGCCCTCTCGTCGAGGCCACCCTCGGGCCCTGCCGCATGGCGCTCAAGGACGCCGGGCTCACGCCGGACCGGATCGATGAGGTGGTGCTCGTGGGCGGCTCGACGCGGGTGCCGCTCGTGCGGCGCCGCGTGCAGGAGCTGTTCGGCAAGGTGCCGCACAGCCAGCTCAACCCCGACGAGGTGGTGGCGTTGGGCGCGGCGGTCCAGGCGCAGATCCTGGCAGGCGGGATCACCGGCATGCTGCTGCTGGACGTGACGCCGCTGTCACTGGGCATCGAGACCCTCGGTGGCGTCGTCAGCGTGCTCATCGCGCGCAACACGACCATTCCCACCATGGCCAAGGAGATCTTCACGACCTCGGTGGACGGCCAGACTGCGGTGGACCTGCACGTGCTGCAGGGGGAGCGCGAGCTGGCGCGGGACAACCGATCCCTGGCGCGCTTCGATCTCTCGGGCATCGACCCCATGCCGGCCGGCATGCCCAAGATCGAGGTGACCTTCCTGATCGACGCCAACGGGATCCTGCAGGTCCACGCCCGGGAGATCAGGACCGGCAAGGAGGCATCCATCGAGGTGCGGCCCACCTATGGCCTCACGGAGGACGAGGTGGCTCGGATGGTCGAGGAGTCCTTCGCCCACGCCGAGGAGGACGTCAACGCCCGCCTGCTGATCGAAACACGGACCGAGGCCGACACCGTGATGACCCATGTCGACCGGGCCCTGGCGCAGGGCGCGCGGCTCGTGAGCCCGGGCGACCTGGGGCAGATCCAGCAGGCGCTCCGGGCCCTCCGGGAGGTCCGGGACGGTCAGGACCGGGATGCGATCCGCGAGCGTACCATCGAGCTCAACAAGGCCACCGAGCGGCTCGCCGAGGCGATGATGGACGCGGCGCTCAAGGGAGCGCTCGCCTCGAGGCGGGCCGACCAGATCCTGGAGTCCAAATGATGGCGACGCACAAGGTGACCTTCCTGCCGCTGCACGTGACCGTCGAGGTGGACGAGGAGAGGTACCCGCTGGCCGACCACGGCCGCCCGGGCTCGATCCTCGACATCGCGCTGGCGAACAATATCCACCTGGAGCACAATTGCGGGGGCGCTTGCGCCTGCACCACCTGCCACGTGATCGTCCGCGAGGGGGAGGGCAACCTGTCCCCCATGGAGGCGGACGAGGAGGATCGGCTCGACACGGCCGAGGGGCTCACGCTCCACTCGCGCCTCGGGTGCCAGGCCGTCGTCCGGGGCAACGTCGTGCTGGAGATTCCAAAGTGATTGGCGAGCCGCAGCCGGAGGCGAGGCGAGCGAAATATGGAGATCCCCCGAGCGGAGCGAGGCGGCGAGCGTGAGCGAGCCATGAACTGGACGGACGCCGAGGATATCGCCATCGCGCTGTCGGAGAAGTTTCCCGACACCGACCCCCTGACGGTCCGGTTCACCGACCTGCATCGGTGGGTCGTGGATCTCCCAGGGTTCAGCGATGACCCCAAGGGCTCCAACGAGGGGATCCTGGAGGCGATACAGATGAAGTGGATCGAGGAGGCTCGGGATCGGTGAACGCCCGGTATGCGGTGGGGATTGCCCACCCGACTTCCATCTGCGCCCGCCTCGCTCCGCTCGGGGGATCTCCGTCTCCGCTCGCCTCGCCGCGAGGCGCGGCTCAGCTCGCACTACCACACGATGACGCGGTCGGATTCGAAGATCAGGTCGAGGAGGCGGGAGTAATCGGCGGGCGTGTCGCCCAGCTTCATGACGCGGGCGCCGTCGGGCAGTCGCGGGGGCGGGGCATCGTCCAGCAGCACTACCGTGACCGAGGACTCGGGCTCGCGCCCGGCGCTCTCCATCACGGGCGCCGCCAGCGGTCCGGAGTCGGCC
>JACOVB010000029.1 GCA_016177555.1 Candidatus Rokuibacteriota bacterium | reverse complement strand
GGCACCGACGGCGCGCTGGCCTGCGCGGTGATGCATGTCCTGTTCGCCGAGGGCCACGCGGACTGGGCGTACCTCCGCAAGTACACCGACGCCCCCGACGAGCTGGCCGCGCACGTCGCGACCCGCTCGCCGGAATGGGCCGCGCGCATCACCGGCCTGGCTGTCGAGGAGATCGTGACGTTCGCCCGGCTCTACGGGCGCACCAGGCGAAGCTTCATCCGCTGCCACCACGGCTTCAGCCGGTCGCGCAACGGCGCGGTCAACATGCATGCCGTGACGTGCCTGCCCGCGGTCACCGGCGCCTGGCAGTATCCGGGTGGCGGCGCCCTCTACGGCCAGACGGCCATCTACCCGCTCGACCGCACGCTGATCGAAGGGCTCGACGCCGTGGACCGCTCCGTGCGCCAGCTCGATCAGTCCCGCCTGGGGCCGATTCTCACGGGCGATCCCGAGGCTCTCGGGTACGGCCCCCCGGTCACCGCCATGCTGGTTCAGAACACCAACCCGGCCATGGTGTGCCCCGACCTCACGCTCGTGCACAAGGGCCTCGCGCGCGAGGATCTGTTTCTCTGCGTGCACGAGCAGTTCCTCACGGAGACCGCGGCATTCGCCGACGTGGTGCTGCCGGCCACCATGTTCGTCGAGCACGACGATTTTTACACGGCGAGCGGTCACACCTACTTCCAGGTCACCCGGCGCATCATCGAGCCGCCCGGCGAGTGCCGCGAGAACCACTGGGTGATCGCGGAGCTGGCCCGACGCCTCGGCGCGCGGCATCGCGGCTTCGAGATGACGCCGTGGGAGATCATGGACTGGACGCTCCGCCAGTCTGGCATGTGGGACGCCCAGACGAACTGGGAGGGTGGTGGCCAGGATATGGCCCTGCCGTTCGAGACGGCGCACTTCCTGGATGGCTTCGCCTGGCCCGACGGCAAGTTCCGCTTCAAGCCCGACTGGTCGGCCTACGGAGGGCGCGGGCAGGAGATGCCCCCGCTCCCCGACCACTTCAGGGTGACCGACGAGGCCACGGCCGCGCGGCCG
Organism: Candidatus Rokuibacteriota bacterium; assembly: GCA_016177555.1. The sequence goes on along the minus strand of JACOVB010000029.1, from coordinate 2,548 downwards.
TTCCGCCTCGTGGCCGCGCCGGCGCGGACGTTCCTCAACTCCACCTTCACCGAGACGCCAGGGTCGCTGCGCCGCGAGGTGCGGCCGACCGCCCTGCTGCATCCCGAGGACTGCGCCGCGCTCGGCGTGGTCGAGGGAGACCGCGTCGTGCTCGGCAACGAGCGCGGCGCGGTGACGGTCCACGCCAGGCCGAGGGCCGGTCAGCAGCGGGGCGTCGTGATCGTCGAGGGGATCTGGCCGAACCGCCACTTCGAGAACGAGATCGGCATCAACGCCCTCACCGGCGCCGACCCGGCCTGGCCGGCTGGCGGCGCCGCGTTCCACGACACGGCGGTCTGGATTCGAAAGCGAGCGTAGGGGTGGCCTCCGAAGGGCGCACACGGATATGATGCGCGCATGAGCCCGCGACTCCTCTTCATCGGCGCAGGCGCGGTCGGCAGCTACCTGGGCGGCTTCCTCTCACGGGCCGGACACGACGTCACGCTGGTCGACCCCTGGTCCGAGCAGGTCGAAGCCATCCGCGGCCGGGGGTTACGGGTGACGGGGCCGCACGAGCCCTTCGAGGCGCGACCGGCGGCCCTCCACGTCCACGAGGCGCAGCGGCTGGGCGCCGCCTTCGACGTCGCCTTCGTGGCCGTCAAGTCCTACGACACAGCCTGGGCGACCCACCTGGCCCTGCCCCGGCTCAAGCCCGAGGGCTACGTCGTCTCGGCGCAGAACTGCTGGAACGACCCGATCGTCGCGGCCATCGCCTCGCCAGGGCGCGCCGTCGGGCTCATCATGTCGCGCATCGCCGTCGCCGTGTGGGAGCCCGGGCATGTCGAGCGCGGCACGGAGAAGGGCAGCGCCTCGGGGCATGCGGTGTTCCGCGCCGGTGAGCATGACGGCAGGATCACCCCGCGGGTCGAGGCCCTCGCCCGGATGCTCTCCGTCATCGACGGCGCGAGGGCGACCGACAATCTCTGGGGGGAGCGCTGGTCGAAGCTGTGTCTCAATGCCATGGGCAACCCTGTCCAGGCCATGACCGGGCTCGGGAGCCTCGAGATCGCCTCCCAGCCGCGCGGCCGGGACATCACCGTGAGGCTGGGTTCCGAGGCGGCGCGCGTGGGACTGGCGCTCGGCTACTCGATCCCGAAGTTCGCTGGCGCGGACGCCAAGACCTGGGCCGCCGCGGCCGACGACCCGGCGGTCTACGCCGACCTCCACGCCGCGCTGGTGCCCAAGGGCGGCTCGGAGCGCAACTGGCGGGCCTCCATGGCGCAGGACGTGGCGAAGGGGCGGCGCTCGGAGATCGAGTACATGAACGGCTACGTCGTGGCGCGGGGGAGCGAGGTCGGAGTGCCGACGCCGGTCTCGGGGGCGGTGGTCGGCCTCATGCGCGAGATCGACGCGGGTGCCCGCACACCCTCGCCCTCCCTGATCGACCAGGCGCTGCAGGCGGCCGGCTTCTAGCGGGGCGGCGGGCAGACGCGGGTGGTTGCGGAATGGGTTGGGGCTGGCCGCAGGCCTTGCCCTGCGAGGAGGGCTGTCCCGATGGCAGAGGACCGCGAGTACATCGAGGTGGCGCTCCACGGCAGGGGCGGGCAGGGCGTGAAGACCGCCGGCGACCTTGTCGTCTACGCGCTGTCTGCCGCCGGCTATCGCGTCAACGGGCAACCCCTCTATGGCGGCGAGCGCATGGGTGCGCCGGTGATGTACTTCATCCGGTTCAAGCGCTCGGCGACGCCGATCGATGATCGCAGTCTCGTGCGCCAGCCGCAGGTCATGCTGATCTTCGACTCCAAGATGCTGGCTGCCACGCCGCGCATGGTGGCAACCCTCGATCCGGGCGGCGTCCTTCTGCTGAACAGCCGGAAGACGGCGGAGGAACTCGCCCTTCTCGGGCGCCCGGTCGCGACAGTGCGGGCCAGCCAGATCGCCAAGGAATGCGGTCTGGTGCGGGGGAGCGTGCCCATTGTGGGGCCGGTGATGGTGGGGGCCTTCGCGCGCTTGACGGGCCTGGTCTCGCTGCCCACGCTGGAGCAATGCGTGGAGAAGGTGACAGGGGACATGCCCAGGGACCGCATCGAGGGCAACTTTGCCGGTTTGCGGCGCGGATACGAGGCGGTCGCTCCGCTGGCATGGCGGGGCGGGGAAAGGGCATAGCGATCATGGGCACCGTGTTCGAGACGACCCTCCGGTACCGCTCCTGGCGACCTCATACGGAGAACAAGACCGGCGCGCAGCGCTACGAGCGGCCGGTCTACGACTACACCTCGAAGACCTCACCCTGCCGAGAGGGTTGTCCGACCGGACACGACATCGCGGTGGCGTTGCTGCTCATCGCGCGTGGACGCCCCGACCTCGCCTACCGCGTCTTCCGGGAGGAAAGCCCCTTCCCGGCGATCACGGGGCGGGTCTGCTATCACCCCTGCGAAGCGCCCTGCAATCGCGAGCAGTACGACCAGCCGCTGTCCATCGCGCGGCTCGAACGATACGCGGCCGAGCACGCGGGCGACGAGGCGCCGCCGGCGGCCATCGCGCATGACACCCGGGTGGCCGTGGTCGG
>JACOVB010000458.1 GCA_016177555.1 Candidatus Rokuibacteriota bacterium | reverse complement strand
GGTCCAGAAGAAGGCGTGAGGGGTGACGCGCGCGAGGGGTCCCGTCCACTGCGGAGACACATCGCCGTGCCCCGAAAGGAGCGCTCGCTGGTCGAGGAGCTCCTCTCCGCCATCCCCGCCCTCACCGGCTTTCATGCCTCGATTGAGCATGGCCAGATGTTCTCCCGCTACCTCGAGCTGATGCTCCTCTGGAACCGTACCCATGACTTGACGGGACTGAAAACGCCGGCCAAGATTGTCAAGGGCCTCTTCCAGGACGCCCTGCTGTTCTTCCCGCTCCTGCCCCGCCAGAGACCGCTCAGGGTTGTCGACATCGGAGCTGGCGCTGGAATTCCCGGAGTTCCGCTCAGGATCGTCGATGCGGGACTGCGGTTGACCCTGGTCGAGGCGCGCCGCAAGCGGGTTTCCTTCCTCGCGACGGTCAAGCGAGAGCTCGGGCTCATGGACATGGACATCATTCACGGAAGAGCCGAGGCCGCAGTGTCCGAACACCCAGCCCTGAAGGGGCAATTCGACGCCGTGGTCTCGAGGGCGGCGGCGCCCCCACCTGAGCTGATCGGTATGGCGGCCCTGTACCTCAAGCCCGGAGGCCTGCTGGTGGCTTCTGGGCCCCCTCCCGGGGCCAGGACAATGACTGCGCCGCCTGGCATGAAGGCCGAGTGGTGCGAAGTCCCCTATCCCGCCCTGGGTCTCAAGCGATTGTTCTTCGTGGCAACGTGTCCAGGTTGATTTCTCCTGGTCAGCCGGGTTAGTGTTCCACGTGGAACGGCATTGGGGTTGTTCCACGTGGAACAAAAAGGGGGCGTAGTGACTCGGGTTATCGCCATCGTCAACCAGAAGGGCGGGGTGGGCAAGACCACAACAGCCGTCAACCTGGCCGCAGGTCTAGCGCTGGCGGACAGAAAGACCTTGCTGATTGACCTCGATCCCCAGGGCAATGCCACCACTGGCCTCGGGGTGGACAAGTCCAGCCTCGAGCGAACGGTGTACGACGTGCTGATCGAGGGCCTGGCCATGGACAGGGCTGTCCTTTCCACCGAGATGCCTTTCCTCTTCCTCGTTCCGTCGGAAATAGACCTGGTCGGCGCCGAGATCGAGCTGGTCACGGCCAGCGACAGGGAGAAGCGCCTGAAAGTCGCTGTCGACAGCGTCAAGGCATCATTCGACCACGTGATCATCGACTGTCCTCCATCGCTGGGGCTCCTCACCCTCAATGCGCTGACGGCCTCGGACTCGGTGCTTATCCCGCTGCAATGCGAGTACTACGCGATGGAGGGGCTCGCCCATCTCCTCCGCACCATCGATGTGATCCGGGAGCGACTCAACCCCGGACTTCGCGTCGAGGGAATCGTCTTCACGATGTTCGACGGGCGGACGAGCCTCGCGGCGGAGGTGAAGGCCGAGGTGCAGCGACATCTTGGTGGCCAGACGATGTCCACCGTGATCCCACGGAACGTGCGCCTCACCGAGGCCCCGAGCCATGGGCGGCCGGTTTTCCTTCACGACATGAGGTCCTCTGGCTCGGTCGCGTACCTTGAGCTGACGAAGGAGGTGCTGTCACATGGCTAGCAAGCACGGACTTGGCCGTGGTCTGGGGGCGCTCCTGTCCCCGTCTGAACCGGCGCCCCTTGCCGCGGCGGCGATGATAGGAGGCGGCATCCAGGACATCTCCGTAGGGGATATAGTCCCCAACCCCCAGCAGCCAAGAAAAGACTTTGAAATCAATGCCTTGAGTGAGCTTGCCGCATCCTTGCGCCAGTCCGGCGTCATCCAGCCTGTCGTGGTCAGGCGAGCCGGGCAGGGATACCAGCTGATCGTAGGAGAGCGGCGCTGGCGGGCAGCCAAGCTCGCGGGTCTCGAGAAGATTCCCGCAGTGATACGCGAGGCGACGGATGCCGAGAGCCTGGAGCTCGCCCTGATCGAGAACCTGCTCCGCGAGGACCTGAACCCCATCGAGGAGGCCGAGGCCTACCAGAAGCTCCTGGCGCAGTTCGCCTGGACCCAGGAGGAGCTCGCCGAGCGCGTCGGCAAGGATCGGAGCAGCATCGCCAACTGCCTCAGGCTTCTCAAGCTCCCGGAGTCGATCCAGGCCGATCTTCGAGCCGGCCGGCTCACGATGGGGCATGCACGCGCGCTCCTGTCACTCGGGTCCGCAGCGGATCAGCTCAGGCTCAGGGAAGAGATCCTCGCGCATTCCTGGTCGGTGAGGGCCACCGAGGAGGATGTCCAGCGCAAGCGCAGTCAGCTGCCGCGCCGCCCCCTCCGGCGCTCGCCCGAGATGGGAGCCCTCGAGGACACGCTTCGCGAGGCGCTCGTCACGCGCGTGCGTCTGGTCGGCAACGAGCGCCGCGGACGCATCGAGATCGCCTACACCTCGCGAGAAGACCTGGATCGGCTCACCGAGCTCCTGACGGCGCGGCGGGGCTGAGGCCGAGCCGAGAGATCATGGCCGAGCGCATCGTCGTGGGCATGAGCGGAGGCGTCGACTCCTCCGTCGCCGCGGCCCTCCTCGTGGAGCAGGGGCATGAGGTGGTCGGGGTCACGCTCCGGGTCTGGCCGGGGCGCGAGCCCGAGGAGGGAGGCAGGCGGTTCGGGAGCTGCTGCGCTCCCGAGGCCGCGCACGATGCGCGAGAGGTGGCGCGCCGTCTCGGCATCCCGTACTACCTGCTGAACAGCGAGCGCGAGTTCGACGAGACCGTCGTCGAGCGCTTCGCGCTCGAGTACAGGGCGGGCCGGACGCCTGTGCCTTGCGTGGTCTGCAACCAGAAGGTCAAGTTCGGCTCGCTCCTGCACCGGGCGCGGGCCTGGGAGGCGGCGGCCGTCGCCACCGGCCACTACGCCCGCATCACCCGCGACGAGCGCAAAGGGCGGATGCTCCTCTGGCGCGGGCGGGATGAGCGGAAGGACCAGTCGGATTTCCTGTGGCCGCTCACCCAGGAGCAGCTGGCGGCCGCGCGCTTCCCCGTCGGCGAGATGACCAAGGACGCCGTCCGGGACAGGGCCCGGGCGCTTGGACTGGTCACCGCCGACACACCCGAGAGCCAGGAGATCTGCTTCATCCCCGACGACGACTACCGCGGGTTTCTCCGCCTCCGGAGCCCCGACGCGTTCCGTCCAGGCCCCATCGTGGACGGGCAGGGGACTGTGCTGGGCCGTCACCAGGGTCTGCCGAACTACACGGTGGGGCAGCGGCGGGGGCTGGGCCTCTCGGGAGGCCGCCCGCTGTACGTGACGGCGCTCGACGCGGACCGGAACACCGTCGTGGTGGGCCCGGCCGAAGAGACGGAAGCCGATCGGCTCTGGGCCGAGCAGGTCAATCTCATCTCGATCGAGCGCCTCGAGGGACCCGTCCAGGTGACGGCCAGGATCCGCCACAACCATGTGCCCGCTGCCGCCACCGTCCTCCCCGGTCCCGCCGGCGACGATGGGCGGCAGCGAGTCGAGGTGCGCTTCGCCACCCCGCAGCGCGCGATCAGCCCGGGTCAG
>JACOVB010000439.1 GCA_016177555.1 Candidatus Rokuibacteriota bacterium | reverse complement strand
TGGGTGACGTCGCGCAGGACGATCGCGGGCTCAGCCACCGGCCGTCCTCCCTTGCCGCCGCAGGACCAGCCGCTCCGATCGCTCCGCCGCTTCGGAGGCGAGGATCCCGAGGACCATGATGACGAGGAGCACCGCGTACAGCGCCGCCATGTCGTTCATCTGCGTCGCCTGCATGAGGAGCAGCCCCAGGCCGGACCGGCTGACGAGCATCTCGCCGACCACGGCGCCGGCCAGCGCGTAGGGCGCCGCGATCTTGACGCCGGTGAAGATCCACACCACCGAGGCGGGCAAGGTGACCTTGCGGAAGACCTCGCCCCAGTCGGCGCCCATCACGCGGAGGCTGGCCACGAGGTCCTGGTCGAGCTCACGGGCGCCGACATAGGTGTTGAAGAACACGAAGAAGAAGACCAAGATCGCGACCAGCACGATCTTGGGGGCCCAGCCCACGCCGAACCAGAGGATGAAGAGCGGCGCCAGCGCGAGCAGCGGGATGCTGTAGAGCAGGATGATGAACGGCTGGAAAACCCGGGCCGCGAAGCGGAATGTCCCCAGCAGGAGGCCGACGGCGATGCCGAGGGGCAGCCCGATGGAGAAGCCCACCACCATCTCGACCAGGGTGGTGGCCAGGTGGGGAACGATGGCCCCGCTGGCGAAGGCCTGCACCAGCCGCCCGGCGATGGCGCTCGGGCGGCTGATGTAGAAGGCCGGGAGCAGGCGGTCGGAGGCGAGTTCCCACGCGACCAGACCGGCGGCGAGCAACACCAGCCGCCACGCGAGCACGCGCATCCGCCCGGCCCCTGCCCCTCAGAGCCCCAGCTCGCGCGCCGCCTGCTCGCCGAACTCGGGCGCGACCAGATCCTCGTACCTGAGCTTCACCTGCTTGTCGGCCGGCTTGCCCAGGTTGAAGAGCCAGAGCGCCTTGTCCATCGAGTCCCGGGAGACCCGCGTGTCCCTGGGGATCGACTTGGCGTAGCTCTTGAACGCCGTGGCCAGGATCGCCCGCTTCGTCTGCGGCACCCGCTTGTGCACGCTGTCGATGGCCGACTCGGGGTTCTGGTGGATATGGCGCAGCGCCTTGCCGATGGCCCGTGTGAAGCGCGCCACCTCGTCGGGCTTCGAGCGGAGCCACTCCTCGCGGCCGTAGTAGGCCAGGTACGAGACGCCCTGCAGCTCCTTGACCTCGCCCGCGTGCGGGTTCAGCACCATCTCGCCCAGCCCGCGGTCGACCGCCTCCTCCGGCCACGGTGGGACGTACATGAACCCGTCGATGACCCCGCGCTCCAGGGCGGCCAGCATGGGCACCCCTTCGCTGCCGAAGGGCACGAGCTTGATGTCCTGGTCGGGCTTGAGGCCCGCGCTCACGGCCAGGTTGCGCAGCAGGAGGTCGATGGTGCTGCCGGGCGAGGTGATGCCGATGCGCAGGCCCCGCAGGCGCCGCATCTTGTCCTCGACGCTCATCCCGGACTTGATTCCGGACTTCTCGATGGCCGCCCTGGAGAGGACCATGGCGGTCGCGAACTGCTCCTGCAGTGGCACGAACGCCTTGATGGCCTCGCCCTTCGACCGGCCGGTGATGAGGTGCACGGTGGCGGCGGCCACGTGGGCGTTGCCGGAGATGACGGCGGTCAGCGTGTTGGCCGCCGGCGCGTTGAGGTGCTCGACCTCGAGCCCCTCCTGGGCAAAGAAGCCCTGGTCGACCGCCACGTAGTACGCCGTCCACAGGATGCCCTGCGACCCCATGGCGGCGGTGAGCTTGACGAGGGGCTTCTGGGCGTGCACGACCGGCACCCCGCCGCCCCCGACGAGAAGCGCCGGGAGCGTGACGACCGCGGCGATCCATAGCGCTGGACGTTTCATCGTCAGCCTCCCTTTCCTGTCCCGTAGTTCTTGGCCAGCCACGCGCGCTCCCCGCCGGCGGCCACGATGTCCAGCAGCGCCTCCGGCAGCGGCTGGCCCTGGACCGTGGCGCCAGTGGTGTGGTTGCGGATGAGCCCGGTGCCGAAGTCGATCTCGAGGTCGTCGCCGTCGTTCACCTGGCCGGTGATCCCCGCCGTGAAGGGCAGCATCAGGACGCCGGCCGCGACGGCCAGGCGGAAGAAGCTGCGCGGCATCGACTCCGTCACCAGCCCGAGCCCCATCCCCTTGATGCCGAGCGGCCCCTGCACGTGGAGCTGGCCCTTGCCGAAGTTCTGCCCGGCCACCAGGATGTCCCCCGCCTGGGCCTTGGAGGGGAACTCGGGGTCGACTCCCTGCATGCACGCCTTGGCGAGCTCCTTGGGATCGAAGATGCCGGCCCGCACCAGCTCCAGGCTGCTGATGCCCCCGTCGTTGAGGATGTCGTCGCCGAACTTCCAGCACCGCCCTCGCATGCGCCACTGCATGTTGGTCAGCCTCCCCTTTGCGCCGATCAGCCGAGGAACTCGCGGGGGTCGGTGATGGCTCCCATGACCGCCGACGCCGCCACCGTGGCCGCGCTCGCCAGGTAGATCGTCGCCGTCCGGCTCCCCATGCGGCCCGGCTCGTTGCGCGTCCCCGTGCTGATGCAGGTCTGCTCCCCGACCAGGGGGGCCAGCGAGCCGTAGCACGGCCCGCACGCCCCGACGGCCACGTACGCGTTGGCCTCGGCGAACACCCGCATGAGGCCCTCGCGCTCGGCCTGGGCGTGGATCTCGTGCGTGGCCGGGACGACGAGGAGCCGCACGCCGTCGGCCACCTTTCGGCCGCGGAGGACGCGGGCGGCCGCCCGGAGATCCTCCAGCTTGCCGCCGATGCAGGACCCGATGAACGCCTGGTGGATGGGCCGGCCAGCCACCTCGCCGACCGGCCGCACGTTCTCCGGGTCCGGCGGCAGCGACACCAGCGGGGTCAGCCCCGAGATGTCGTAGGACATGACCTGCTCGTAGCCGGCGTCGGCGTCGCTGGTGACCAGCTCGCACTCCCCGTGCACCCGCTCGCGCACGTAGGCCTCGGTCTGCGCGTCCGGCTGCACGATGGCGCCCTTCACGCCGGGGTCCACCATGGCGTTGCACAGCGTGTGGCGGGCGTCCAGGCCGAGGTGCTCGAAGGCCGGCCCGGCGAACTCCACCACGCGGTAGTCGGCGGCCTCGGGGCCGAGCTGGGCCGCGACCCACTCGCCGATGTCCCGGCTGAAGACGCCGGGCTGGGGCCGGCCCGTCAGGTTCACCCGCACCGTCGGGGGCACGCGGAGCCAGGCCCGCCCGGTCACCATGGTGACCAGGAAGCCGGCGCCCAGCGCGATGCCGAGCGCGCCCACACAGCCGAGCGCCGGCGAGCGGGTGTCGCTGGTGATCACCAGCGTGCCCGGCCGCACGAGGCCGTGATCGAGCGGCAGGTTGTGGCTGATGCCGTTGCGGCCGAGGTCGTACATCCGGATGCCGAACCGCCGGGCTTCCTCTCGCATCCGCCGGTGGTTGTCATGGGCCTCCGGGCGGTCGGAGTACGGCAGGTGGTCGATCGTCAGCACGAGCTTCTCGGGGTTCGCGATCTGGTCGATCCCCATCTCGGCCATCTGCTTGCGGTAGAAGGGGAAGTTCAGGTCGTGCGCGATCGTGAGGTCGGGGGTGAACCAGGCGATCTCACCCGGCGTGACGCGCGTCACTCCGCCCGCGCGGGCCAGGATCTTCTCGGCGATCGTCGCTCCCATCGTCGTCGTCTCTCCTCCGCTAGGCGCCGTAGCGGGCGTCCAGCCCTTGCACCCGCGCCAGGCCCAGCAGCTCGTGCATCTCCGGCATGGGGATCATCGAGGCGGGCGAGTGGTCCATGGCCCCCGTGGTGGCCAGCTCCCGCAGGAGCTGCCGGACGACAGTCACCGCCCGCCGCATCGTGCTGACCGGGTAGAACACGAGCCCGTAGCCGATCGCCCTGAGGTCGGCCACCGGGCAATCGAAACCCCAGCTCCCCATGGTGACCACCAGGGGGCCGTCGACCTCCTTTCGGAAGCGGGCGAGGTCCTCGCGCGACCGCGGGCTCATGACCATCACCGCCCCGGCGCCCGCGGCCCGGTAGGCCTGCCCCCGCTCGATGGCCGGCTCGAACCCCTCCGTCCCGATGGCGTCGGTCCGCGCGATGATGAGGAAGTCGTTGGACCGCCGCGCGTCGAGCGCGGCCTTGATCTTCCCCGTCATCTCCGGGATGGGCACCAGGGTGCGCCCGGCCATGGCCCCGCACTTCTTCGGCGACACCTGGTCCTCCAGGTGGATGCCGGCCACCCCCGCTCGCTCGAAGGCGCGCACCGTGCGCGTGACGTTCACCGCGCTGCCGTACCCCGTGTCGGCGTCGGTGATCAGCGGCACCTCCACGGCCTCGGCGATGGAGCGGGCCCGGTCGACCATCTCCGACATGGTGACCAGGCCGACGTCGGGGTGCCCGAGGGTCGCCGACACCTGATACCCGGACATGTAAACCGCCCGGAACCCCGCCTCCACCACGAGGAGCGCGCCCAGGGCGTCACCCACGCCCGGCGCGACCAGCATGCCCTCCTGCGCCATCAGGTCCAGCACTCGGCTCATCGCCTCCCCTCCCGCGCCGCCCGCGTTCCCCGCGGCGGCACCGCACCTGTCACCGCCTCGTC
>JACOVB010000456.1 GCA_016177555.1 Candidatus Rokuibacteriota bacterium | reverse complement strand
GGTCTACCTCAGGGACGTCGCGGAAGTGACCAACGCCCCCCGTGAGCAGCGGAGCCTGTACCGATTCAACGGCAAGGAGGCCGTGGAGATCTCCATCGTGCAGCAGGCCGAGGCCTCGTCGGTCCGGGTCATCGAGGGCGTCAAGGCCAAGCTGGCGGAGATCCAGGAGGACTTCCCGCGCCTGCGCTTCGAGGTGGCCTACGACCGCGCCACCTTTGTCGGCTTCCTGATGGAGAACATGGTCGTGGAGCTGGTGGTGGCCGTCCTCCTGACGGGGCTCGTGGTGCTGCTCTTCCTGGGCAACCTGCGGGGCACCCTCATTTCGGTGATCACCATTCCCGTGTCGCTCGGCATGGCGCTGCTGGCCATGGTGCCGCTGGGGATGACGCTCAACAGCTCCACGCTCATCGGGCTGCTCATCTCCATCGGCCGGCTGGTGGACGACTCCATCATCGACATCCACTCCATCGAGCGCCACCTGCGCATGGGCAAGTCGCCCAAGGATGCGGCCGTGGACGGTATCACCGAGGTGCGGCTGGCGGTGCTCGCCATCACGTTCATGCTCTGCGTGGCGCTGCTGCCGCTGGCCTTCTCCGGCGGGATCGTCCAGTACATGTTCGAGGGGATCGTCTGGGCCATCATCCTGGGGCTGCTGGCCTCGGCGCTGGTCTCCTTCACTCTCACGGCTCTCCTGGCGGCCCATCTCTTCGCCCCGCACGCGCGCGAGACCGACCGCCGCCGGGGGTGGTTCTGGCGGTGGCTGCTCGACCCCTGCCAGCGCTTCCTGGAGCGCCTCGAGGGCGGCTACGGGAGGAGCCTGGGCTGGGCGCTCCGGCACAGGTTCACGGTGCTCTGTGTCGCGCTGGCAACCGTCCTGGTGGGTGTGGCCCTCTACCCGCGCATCGGCAGCGAGATGATGCCCCTGGCGGACGTCTCGCAAGCCTTCGTCCAGCTGGAGGCGACGCCGGGAACGTCCTTTGCGCGCACCTCGGAGATCGCCGCGGAGATCGAGCGGCTCCTCCTGAAGCAGCCGGAGATCGTCAAGGTCTCGTCCGAGGTGGGCTTCGAGCCGGGCGGCACCTACTTCACGGGCTACAGCATGGGCTCGGTGAACTCGGCCTTCATGATGGTGACGCTGGTGGACTCCTCGAAGCGCCGGCGGGACATCTGGCAGGTGATCGACGGCGTTCAGGCCGACGCCGTGCGGACCATCCCGGGCATCCGGCGCCTCGTCATCAAGGAGATGGGGGCGGACGTCATGGCCTCCAGCGCCGCGCCGATCCAGGTGATCTTCTTCGGGACAGATCTCGAGCGGCTCTCGGACATCGGCGAGCGAGCGCGGCGGGTCGCCGAGGCGATACCCGGCTTCCACCAGGTGTCGACCTCCTGGGCGCAGACCCTCCCCCAGCTCCATGTCGAGGTAGACCGGGCCCGCGCCCAGGAGATCGGCCTCACGGTGGCCGACGTGGCCGACCAGGCCTACTACGCCCTCAAGGGCGGCCTGACCAACGAGTTCTACCGCCTGGACAACAAGCGCCAGTTCGGCATCCTGCTCCGCTACCGCGGCGAGCAGCGGCGCGATTGGACGGACCTCGAGCACGTGAAGATCGTCGGCAAGAAGGGCGAGATCGTGCCGCTCGTGTCCGTGGCGCGCGTCGAGGAGCGGCGGGGGCCCACCCTGATCGAGCGGGACAACTTTCGGCGCGTCGTCTCGGTGCTCGGCTACTACCGGAAGGGCGGCCCGCCCAGCATGGACCTGTCCATGGACCTGCTGATGGCCGCTCACGAGAAGATCGAGTTCCCGCCCGGGTACGGGGTCGAACTGCGCGGGGACATGACGCAGATGGAGGAGTCCTTCCAGCGGCTGCTGCGCGGGCTCCTCCTCGCGGTCATCTTCATGTTCCTCCTGCTGGTGGCGCAGTTCCGGAGCCTCATCGAGCCCTTCAACATGATCTTCTCGCTCTCGCTCATGCTCACGGGCATCCTCGGAGGGCTGCTGCTCGCCCGGCAGACGTTCTCGACGGTGTCCATCCTCGCCGTGGTCATCCTCGCGGGGATGATGATGACGGTGGCGGTGCTGATGATCGATCTGGTCCTTCGGCTGCGGGAACAGGGAGTGCCCCGTCACGAGGCGATCCTGGCCGCGGGGCCCGTCCGGCTCCGTCCCATCCTCATGACCTCGCTGATCACCATCGTCGTGCTGATCCCGGTGGCCTTCTTCCCGAGCACCGGCGTCGATGCGTATGCGCCCCTGGCGACGGTTGTGATCGGCGGGCTGTCCATCGGGACCGTGCTCGCGCTGTTCCTGGTGCCGGTGCTCCACACCTACACCGATGACCTGGCCGCTCTGGTGCGGGCGCTCGCTCGGCGACTGCTGAGGCGGCGCAGGGAGACGGCGGCATGAGCCCGCGAGTCCGCTACCTCTCGACGACGCTGGCCCTCCTGGCCGTGGCCGCGGGCTACGCGCTGAGCCAGGGCTGGGTGGAGCGCCAGAGCCCACGCCCCATGGTGCGGGAGGCGGGGCCGCGACCTGTGCCTCCGCCCGCGCCGGCGCCATCAGCGCGTGAGATCCTCGATCGGGGTCCGGCGGGGGGGCTCTCCAGGGAGCAGGCCGCGCGGCTCCGGGCCCTCGACGCGGAGTGGGTGAGGCAATCCAGCGATCTTCAGGCCGCCATCGACGACGAGGAGCGGCAGTTCGCGGCATTCATGAAGGAGGCTCAGGGCGGCCGCGGGGCGAGCCTCCAGGAGATACAGCGGCGGTCGGCGAATCTGAGAGACCTGAGCGCGACGCTCCGGGAGGCGCGCTGGCAGCACGGCCTCGGCTCAGCGG
>JACOVB010000044.1 GCA_016177555.1 Candidatus Rokuibacteriota bacterium | reverse complement strand
CTGGTCCAGCGTGACTTCAGCCGCTCCTTCGCCGTCCAGCGGAAGATCGAGGCCATGCGGGACGAGGTGAATCCCGACGCGACGCTCACCCACGACACGGGGTGCGTGACCACCCTCGACAAGAGCCAGTTCGCCGCCCAGGCGCATCAGGGCGTCAAGGCCGCCATCCCGGTGCTGTCGGAAGCCCAGTTCGCGGCGCTGGCCATGGGTGCGCATCCCTACCGCGTCTGCCAGCTCCACTGGCATGCCGCCGACTACCGTCCCTTGCTCGAGAAGATGGGCATCGACTGGCGGGAGCGCTGGCGCGAGTTCGAGGACGACGTCGAGCGACTCAAGGCCAACCCCGGGAGCTTCCTGACCTGGGAAGATGCTGACGGGGAGTGGGCCGGTCCCGCAGCGCACCCCGATCACGTCAAGCACGGAGGCCGCTAGCATGCCGAGTGACACCCTGCTGATCATCGGCGGCGGCCCCGCCGGGCTCGAGGCCGCCCGCGGCGCGGCGGATCTCGGCTGCAAGACCATCCTCGTCGAGCGCCTGTCGCGGCTCGGGGGCACGCCGATCTCGGCGAACTACGCGGCGCTCACCCACGGCATGAGAGACGCCTCAGAGGTGATGGGGGAGATGATTGCCGCGGTGGACGGCGACCCGCTCGTGGACATCCGGCTCAACACCTCGGTGACGGCCTGCACCGGGGCGGCCGGCGCCTTCAGCGTGACGCTCACGCGGGGTGGGACGGACGAGACGGTGAGCGTCGGGGCCGTCATCGTGGCCACCGGCTTCGAGCACTTCGACCCGGGCCGGGCCAACCAGCAGTACGGCTACTACATGTACGACGACGTGCTCACGCTCCAGGACGCCGAGAAGATGCTGAAGGAGAAGAACTTCGTCCGGCCGTCCACGGGCAAGCCGCCCGAGCGCGTCTGCTTCATCCAGTGCGTCGGCTCCCGGGACCGCCGAATCGGCAACGAGTACTGCTCCAAGGTGTGCTGCGGCGTGGCCTCCAAGCAGGCCATCGAGATCCGCCAGCTCCTGCCCAATTGCCGGGTCTTCATCTTCTACATCGACATGCGGATGTACGGCGACTGGGACAACGAGATCTACTGGCCCGCCCAGGAGAAGTACAAGGTCAGCTATATCAAGGGCGTGATCTCCGAGATCGTCATGAAGGGCGGCCGCCTCATGATCCGGGGCGAGGACACGACGATGAACCGGCCCATGGAAGTGCCCATGGACATCGTGATCCTGTCGAACGGCATGGAGCCCTCCGGCGGCACCAAGGCGATCGCCACGACCCTCGGGCTCAGGCAGAACACGTACGGCTTCATCAACGTGGCCCACGACACCCTTGACCCCGTCTCGACGTCCGTGCCCGGCGTCTTCGTTGCGGGCGCGGCAGCCGGGCCCAAGGATCTCGACGACACCATGGGCATGGCGGGCGCCGCCACCATGAAGGCCGTGGGCGCCATCCGGCGCATGGCTCGCGGCGCCGCGATCAAGGCATGACGGGGCCGGTCGTTGACACGGCCAGCGCCCAGGAGTTCATGCGCGAGGCGCTCGCCAGGATCACGCCCTCTGAGCTCGACTCCATCGCCGATGAGCTCGAGGTCAAGCACCGGCGCTTCCGCGCCCTCCTGGGGCCTGAGCGCGGCCAGCCGCCGAGTGAAGCAGAGCTGAGGGCGCTGCTCCGGAGCGTCTTCGCCACGCGGCGCCGGGTCAAAGGGCTGGTCGAGCAGGTGGGCCTGGAGCCCCTGGCCGCGGCGGTCCGGGATCTCGTGGCGGCAGACGGGCCGGTGGAGCAGCGCTTCCAGGACTTCGTGGACCGGCTCGCGCCCGTGTCGGAGACCATCCGCTACGATCTCGCGAGCGAGTGCCTGCATTACACGGACCCCGCGCGCTACTGGCTCTGGACGCGCTGGGTGTGGGACCCGACCACCCGCACGGGCGCGTTGCCGCTCGTGACGATGCAGGAGTTCGATCTGGACGGGGGGAGCGCGGGGGGCACCTACCTGCGGGTGGGCGAGGCCATGGCCTTCGTCCATGAGACGGGGCAGGCGGCAGGGTTCACGCGCATCGGGAGCGGCGGCTTCGGAGTGGACGTGTATCTCGCGTGCGTGTACGCGGTGTACATCTTCACGGCCGTCCGGCTGCGGTTGACGCAGGAGTTCAACCGGGTGATCCCGCCGCTGCCTGAGCTGTGCCGGCGTCTCCTCGGCGTCCACAACATGGAGGTGTGACGGTGGCCTACGGACGTCAGGGCCCGAGGATCAAGGAAAAGGAGCACGCCCTGGTCGAGGGGATCGACCTTCCGGGGCACTGGAACCGGATGTTCGAGACCCGCGTCATCACCGACTACGACCCGGGGACGCTGGACGAGATCACCGCGCTGCCGGGCGGCGAATCGCTGGGCTGGTGCTACCAGTGCGCCAAGTGCGTGGGCGTCTGCCCGGTGGACATCGTGGGCGACTACGGCCCGCGAAAGATCCACCGGGACGTGCTCCGCGGCATCTCGCTGCTGGACGATCCCAACCTCTGGCTCTGCACCACGTGCAGCAACTGCCTCCGCGTCTGCCCCAAGGAAGTGGACATGATCCAGATCATGCCGGCGGCGCGCGAGGCCGCCATCAATGCCGGCAAGGACATCCCCGCCGAGCTGCAGAAGGTCTTCGAGGCCGCCGACCGCTACGGTAACCCCATGGGAGAGAACCCCCGGAAGCGCGTGGACTGGGTCAAGCAGGCGGGGGTGCCCGTGCCGATCATGGCCCAGGTGAAGCGGCCCGTGGACGTGCTCTGGTACGTGGGCTCCTACCCCTCGTATCACCCGCGGGGCATGGACGCGGCCCGGGCCCTGGCACGCATCTTCCACGCCCTCGGCGTGGACTTCGCCATCCTGGGCGTGGAGGAGAAGGAAGACGGAGACTCCATCCGGCTCGCGGGCGAGAAGGGGCTCTTCGAGAAGCTCGCCGAGGCCAACATCAAGACCTTCGCCAGGTACCGGTTCACGCGCCTGGTGGTCTTCGGCCCCCACGAGCTCAACGCCTTCAAGAACGAGTACCCGAAGCTCGGCGGCGAGTACGCGGTGCAGCACTACACGCAATTCCTGGTCGAGCACCTGGACCGGCTCAAGGCGCTGATGGTGCACCCGGTGGATCGGGTCGTCACCTACCATGACCCCAGCTATCTCTCCCGCCACAACGGCGAGTACGAGGCGCCGCGCACGCTCCTGCGCGCCATCCCCGGCCTCACGCTCGTCGAGATGCCGCGCACCCGCGAGAACGGCTACTGCTGCGGCGGCGGCGGGGGCGGCATGTGGCTCGACGGCTTCTCGCGCGATCACACGACGATGCGCCTCTCCGACAAGCGGGTGATGGAGGCTGCGGAGACCGGCGCCCGGACGCTCTCGATCTGCTGCCCCTACGAGGTCTCACGGTTCGAGGACGCCGTGAAGGCGACGGGCAACGACGGCCGGCTGGACGTCCGGGACATCGCCGAGCTCGTTGATCGGGCTATGGGCGGGCCGAAAGCCGTGTCCTGATGGGCGGCGTGCTGCGGGAGCAGTACGAGCTTCTGTTCGGGCGCACCTGGTCGGTCTGGGCCGCGGCGCTGCTCATCGGCACGCTCAACGTGTTCCTCTTCGCCTACGATCGGCCCTGGACCGCCTCCGATGGCGCGCGGAACTGGGGGGAGTGGCTGCTCGTGGGGCTCGGTGTTCTCGCGCGTCCGGACCTGCTTGCCCCGTGGCTCTACTCCGGCTCCATCCTCAACCTGGGCGTGCTGGCAGGCGCGCTGGCCGCTGCCCTGCTCTCGCGCGAGTTCGCGGTGCGCGTGGCGCCTCCCGGCGAGCTCCTGAAGGGCGGCGTGGGTGGATTCCTCATGGGGATCGGCGCCGTGCTGGCGTTCGGCTGCAACGTGGGCGGCTTCTTCAGCGCCACGAGCGCGCTCTCGCTCTCGGGGTTCGCCATGATGCTCGGGCTGGGCGTGGGGGCATATGCCGGCCTCCGCTACCTCCTCTGGGAAGTGGAGCGCCTGCCGGCGCTCTCGCGCGGGAAGACCTACACGTTCGGGGGCGCGAGCGCTCAGCGGCTCGGCGCCCAGCCGTGCCTCGGCGCCCTCCTGCTGCTGTTCCTCGCGCTCGTGTTGCCCTACGCGTACAGCCGCTCGGGGTACGCGCCCCAGGCGGGCTTCCTGCTCTTCGGCGTCGCCTTCGGCGTGATCCTCCAGCGCTCCCGGTTCTGCCTCGTCCGCGCCTTCCGCGAGCCGTTCCTCACCGGGGAGGGGGATCACACGCGGGCGGCCGCGCTGGCGCTCGTCGTGAGCACCATCGGCTTCACCATCCTCAAGTTCACCGACCTCAAGGGCACGAGCGAATGGGTGTTCCCCGGCTTCTGGATCGGGGCGCTCCTGGGCGGTCTCCTCTTCGGCGTGGGCATGACGCTGGCCGGCGGGTGCGGGGCGGGCTCCATCTGGCGCGCGGGCGAGGGCCACGTGAAGCTCTGGTGCGCGGTGGCCCTGTTCGCCGCGGGCACCTCGCTGACGCGCCTGGTGCTCGCCCAGGCGGGGCTCATGCAGAAGCTCGGCAGCGCCGTCTTCCTCCCCACGGTGATCGGCTGGGGCGGCGCATTGGCCCTCGTCGTGGTCGTCATGGCCGCCTGGTACCTCTTCGCCGCGTGGAACGAGCAGAGCCAGACATTCAGCCTGATGTAGCCGGAGATCCCCATGGACATCGTCGTCACCGTGAAGATGGTTCCCGACCTGGTGGAGGATCTCGAGGTCAACGCCGGCGGCACCGACCTCGACCGCTCGGTCGTCAAGCTCCGCATCAACGAGTTCGACGAGCATGCGCTGGAGCAGGCCCTCCTGCTGAAGGACCAGCACGGCGCCCGCGTGACCGTCGTCGCGCTGGACTCGGGTGAGGTGGACGAGACGCTCTTCACGTGCCTCGCCAAGGGCGCCGACCGCGCGGTGAAGGTGATGGGCGACTTCCAGGGGGGCGTCTCGACACACGGAGCGGCCGCGGTGCTGGCCCAGGTCCTGGGGGGCATCCCCCACGAGCTCATCCTGGCGGGGGTCCAGGCGGCCGACGATCGGGACGGCCAGCTCGCCGGGCTCCTGGGATCTGCTCTCCGCCTGCCCCATGTGAGCGTCGTCACCGGGGTCGAGCCGTCGGGGGACAGGGCCGTGACGGTCCGGCAGGAGTACTCGGGAGGCGTCGTGGGCGAGCTGGAGGTGGATCTGCCGGCCGTGCTCGGCATCCAGGCCGCCCCTCAGACGCCCCGCTACGCGCCGGTCTCGAAGGTGCGCCAGATGATGAAGACGGCCAAGCTCGAGACCATCGAGGCGCCCGCCGTGGAGGTGGGGGCGGGGTCCATCGTGACCAGCCTCGCCCGGCCCGAAGCGGCGGGACGCGCCGAGATCATCGAGGGCGCGCCCGAGGAAGTGGCCGCCCGCCTGTACGCGATCCTGGCCGACCGCGGCTTGGTTCGCAGGTAGGACGCCTCCGGTGCCAGCGACGGAGAGCGTGCGAGGGGAGTCGAGGAGCGCGAACATCCGGCGGGGCTGGGCGGGCGAAGCCCGGGTGCCCAGCCCGGGTGAAGAGCGCGGGCGGGCGAGAGCCCGGGTGCCCGCGCCGGGTCAAGGAGACGGCCGGTGAGCAGCGACATCGCGGTGGTGATCGAGCACCTGGAAGGGGTCCTCGCCGAGGTGTCGTTCGAGATGCTGGCGAAGGGGCGCGAGCTGGCGGCGGCCGGCGGCGGCATGCTCTGGGCCGTCCTCATCGGGCACGGTGTGACGACGCGTGCCGGCGAGCTGGGCGCAGCGGACGGCGTGGCCGTCGTGGAGCACGAGGCCCTGGCGCATTACACGCCCGAGGCCTACGAGACGGCCGCGGCCGCCGCCCTCCAGGCGCTGGCGCCCCGCGTGGCGCTGGTGGCCTCCTCGTCCATGGGGCTCGACCAGGCGGCGGGGCTGTCCGGCACGCTGGGCTGGCCCCTCTGTGCCTACTGCAAGGACGTCGCGCTCACGGACGGAGCCCTCATCGCCGTGAGCCAGATCTACGGCGGCAAGCTCCTGGCGACGGCGGAGGTTCCCGGCGAGCACGCCATCTGCGCCATGCTGCCCGGGGCGGCCGCCGCTGCCGCCGGGCGCAAGAGCGGGGCGCCGTCGGTCAGGGAGATCTCCCCACCGGCCCTCGACGGCCTGCGCGTCCGCTTCAAGCGGCTCATCCAGCCCGAGGGCGGGGATGTGGACATCACGCGCGAGGGTATCCTCGTGAGCGTCGGCCGCGGCATCGGCTCCCGGGACAACATCGCCGTGGTGAAGGAGCTGGCCGAGGCCCTCGGCGGCGCCGTGTCCTCCTCCCGCCCCATCGTGGACCAGGGGTGGCTGCCGAAGACGCGCCAGGTGGGGAAGTCCGGGCTCTCGGTGAAGCCCAGGCTCTACCTGGCCGTGGGGATCAGCGGGGCGCCCGAGCACATCGAGGGCATGCGCGGCGCCGAGCTCATCGTGGCCATCAACACCGATCCCGGCGCGCCGATCTTCGACGTGGCGCATTACGGGGTCGTGTCCGACCTGTTCGACGTGATCCCCGCGCTCACGGAACAGGTCAAGAGCCAGGCGTGAGCGACCCCGTCATCCCCGCGCGGGAGGTGTTCCGCAACTTCCCGGGCGTCCTGATCGCCCTCTTCTACATCGCTGCCACCCTGACCATGGCGGTGAGCGGCTGGGGGTTGTGGCTGCGTCTTCGCCGCTACCTCCGTGGCCGCTCGGTCTCGCGCTGGGACGCCCTCGGCCGGCGGCTTTTCCGGGCGGGCCTGGCGGTGGGCGCGCACACCACGCTGGGCAAGCGTAACGCCGCCGTGGGGCTCGCCCATGCGGGGATCTTCTGGGGGTTCGTCGCGCTCTTCGTGGGCACGCTCATCATCATGGTGGACTACGACATGGTGCGGCTCGTGAACCCCGCATGGCGATTCTGGAAGGGCCCCTTCTACCTCTGGTACTCGCTCCTCCTGGACGTCCTGGGCGCGGCCTTCGTCGTCGGCCTCGGCGCCCTGATGGCGCGGCGCTGGCTCGCCCGGCCGCCGGCGCTCGACTACAACCGCCCGGACCGCGCGCCCTCCGCCTACAGCCGGGCGGGCTACGTCGCCGACGACCGGCTCTTCCTCTGGCTGCTGTTCTGGATCGGGGTGACGGGCTACGCGGTGGAGGCGCTCCGCATCGCGGCGGACCGGCCGGCCTTCGAGCGCTGGTCGGTGGTGGGCTGGCAGCTCGCCAACCTGGTGGACGCGGCCGGGCTCACGCGGGGAGCGAACGCGCTCCATCCGTGGGGCTGGTGGGTCCACGGGGTGCTGGCGCTCGGCTTCATCGCCTACCTGCCGTACGGCAAGGCCGTACACATGCTGGTTGACGGCCTGAACCTCCTCTTCAAGGATGAGCTGGCCGGCAAGCGGCTGCCGCCCGCCCCCGACGCGATGCCGGGGTACCAGAGCCTGTCGGATTTCACCTGGAAAGACCTCCTCGATCTCGACGCCTGCACCAAGTGCGGCCGCTGTCACGTGGCGTGTCCCGCCCGCGCCTCGGGGGCGCCGCTGAGCCCGCGCGACCTGATCCTCGAGCTGCGCGAGCATGCCGAGTCCACGCTGGGCGGCCGGAGCTGGCTCGGCGAGGCACCGAAGCGCCCGGCTGACGGTGTGGTGACGGGCACGGTTATCCGCGCGGAGACGCTCTGGGCATGCACGACCTGCCTGGCCTGCGTGGAGGCGTGCCCCGTGGGCATCGAGCATGTGCCGCTCATCGTCCAGATGCGCCGGTCGCTGGTCGCAGACGGCACCCTCGACGCCACCCTCCAGTCGGTGCTCGAGAAGATCCAGCGCTACGGCAACTCCTTCGGCCAGTCCGAGCGCAGCCGGGCCAAGTGGACGCAGGGGCTCGACTTCAAGCTCAAGGACGCGCGGAAGGAGCCTGTCGAGTACCTCTGGTTCGTCGGCGACTACGCTTCCTACGACCCGGGGCTTCAGGGGCTCACGCGCGGGGTGGCGCGCGCCTTCCACCGGGCGGGGCTCGACGTGGGCATCCTCTACGAGGGGGAGCGCAACGCGGGCAACGACGTCCGCCGTGTGGGCGAGGAGGGGCTCTTCCAGCTCCTGGCAGAGAAAAATGCGGCTGTTCTGGCCAAGGCCCGCTTCCAGGCCATCGTGACCACGGACCCGCACTCCTACAACACGCTCAAGTTCGAGTACCCGGAGCTCGGGGCGGCCTATCCCGTCCGGCACTACACGGAAGTGCTGAGCGATCTCCTCCGGACCGGGCTCTTGCCCGTGGAGCGCCGGCTCGAGGGGGTGGTCACCTACCACGATCCGTGCTATCTCTCGCGCTACGCGGAGGTCACCGACGCGCCGCGGCAGATCCTGGCGACGCTGGGGCTGGGCCTGGTGGAGATGCCGCGCAGCCGCGCCGCGAGCTTCTGCTGCGGGGCGGGAGGAGGGCGCATCTGGATGGGCGACACGCGGACGCCGGGCGTCGCCACCCCGGCGGAGCAGCGGATCGAGGAGGCGCTCGAGATCCCCGGCATCCGCTACTTCGTCGTGGCGTGTCCCAAGGATGTGACCATGTACCGGGACGCCGTCAAGACGGGCGGCTACGAGGGGCGCATCGAGGTGAAGGAGATCGTGGAGCTGCTCGAGGAGGCGCTCGCGGCGTGACCGCCGAGGCGTGTGATCTCGACGCGGTGGCGGAGGGGCTCTGGCTGCGCCTCCGCGACGTGCTCATGGCCGAGCGCCGGCTGGAGCGCTTCGAGTTCTCCCCGGAGGCCCCCGGCGGCGCGGCTTACCGCCTCGCGACGCTGGCGGCGGACCCGCAGGTGCGGCTCGGCCTCGCCCTCGACATGACGCTCAGGAGCCTCGCCGCCCTCGCCGATCCCACCAGCTTCCGGATCCTCGGCGCGCTCCGGAGCGGGCAGCCGGTTCCCCTGATGGACGTCGCCCGCCGGGCGGGGCTCGGCGAGGTG
>JACOVB010000479.1 GCA_016177555.1 Candidatus Rokuibacteriota bacterium | reverse complement strand
GGGGAGTTCCGGCCGGGAAGCGAGTAGACCGTGTTCTCGACGCCCTTCGGGCGTCTGGCGGTCCTCATCTGCTACGAGGCGATCTTCCCCCGCGAAGTCCGTGAGTTCGTCCTGGCCGGGGCCGACGTCCTCGTCAACCTCACGAACGACGCCTGGTTCGGCCGGAGCGCCGCACCCGTCCAGCACCTCGCGATGGCGACGTTCCGCGCCGTCGAACACCGCGCCCATCTCGTGCGAGCGGCCAACACGGGGATCTCCGCGGTCGTGACCCCGGAGGGCCGCATCGTGGAGGCGTCCGCGCTCTTTGCCCGAGGGACCGTGGCGGGGAGCATCGCGCCGCGCACGGGGCTCACCGTGTACACGCGCTACGGAGACCTCTTCGCCTGGACCACGGCGGTGGTCGCGCTCGCGGTCCTGTGGCCCGCCGGCCTCACGCGGAGGATGGGGGCGCGGCGGATAGCGCCGACACCGCTCGCGCTCGAGGACGAGACCGGCGGATTTCGCGTCCGGCGCGGCGCCCTGGGAGTTCTGATCGCGGCTGCCGGCGCGACGGCGACCGTCGTCTGGGGATGGCGTCCGGGTGCCTCCGATGGTGACGGTTATCGAACGGTCGCCCGCTGGGTCATTCCCGGCGGCGAGGGACGGTTCGTCGTGATCCGTTCGGGCTCGGCTACGGAGGATCTGCGCGCCCTCGCCGACCGGATGCGGGAGGAGTTCTCACGCCACGACAACGCGGTGGCGATGATCTTCGACGACGCCGAGGCGGCTCGCGATGTGCGCCGGGGCTCCCGGCACCTCGGTGAGGAGCGCTTCGGCGCCGCGCTGCGCCACCAGCGCGCGATGTACGTCAAGCACAGCGCGCGGGGTGAGGAGTCATTCGTCATCTACGCCGACTATCCGGCCGTGCGCGAGACGCTGCGGTATCCAGCCGGACGGGGAGCGGCGGGACCATGATTTCCACCGCCGCGTCGTCGCCGATGCGCCGCCACCCCGTCGCCATTCCAGTCGCCCGATTACATGGAGGTGCGCCATGCTCTGGCGGGACCACCCGACGTTGAGACTCGTGGGATTTGTCGTGGCGGTAGTCTGGTTCTCCGTCGCGGGCGCGAGCACTCCGGCGCTGGCCGCGGAAGAGCTCACGGCGATGGACCTCGGGCCGCCCCCGCAGCCACTCGCCGCGCCGGAGTTCACGCTTCCGCTGCTCTCCGGCGGGACGATGGCGCTCAAGGAGCTGCGCGGCAAGCCGTTCATCGTGCACTTCTGGACGACGTGGTGCCAGCCGTGCAAGTACGAGCTCCCGCTGCTCGACAGGTTCTACCGCGAACACAAGGGCCGCGGCCTCGTCGTCCTCGGAATCACAGTCGACGCCTCGGCGGACGTCGTCAAGAAGTACCTGGCCGAACGCGATTACACGTTTCCGGTCCTGCTCGATCCCGAATATGCCGTCGCCGACCAGTTCCGACTCCGGGGACTGCCCGGGACGTTCGTCGTCGGTCGTGATGGGTACATCAAGGCGAGAGGACATGGGCCACGGGAGTGGGACAGCTCAGCCGCCCGCAGGTTCGCCGAATGGCTCCTCGCGCCGCGATGACGCCACCCGCCGCATCACGGGACACCTATGAAAGGAGCGTGACTCGATGCCGCCGTTCCGCGTGATCGACGTCGCTGCGCAAGCGCTCGTGGTCTCGCGAGGAATTCCAGAGTCCAGGGATTCTATCCTGCTGGAGACGGTGCGGCCGTCGGCCTCGCGGACCTGATGGTCTCCGGCGGGAGGAATCGCGCAGCGCTCCGAGCCGCAATCGCGAGGGGCGCGGGCCGCTCGACCAGATCGTCGAGCGACAGAAGACATCGACGAGGGAGGCACCGCAGAAGCCCTCGAGAAACCTTACTGATTGGCCTGACAGGGTCGAGCTGGCTCGACGAAATCGTCGAGCATGAGTACGAGGCAGCGGCGCCGTGAAACCGATGGAGGATCTTCGAAAATTCAGGGGCTTGGCGCTCGGAGTATCAGGTTCGTCAGCCCTCGGCTCGCGCCTTGCTCATCTCCTCCGCCGCGCTCACGTCGGAATGGCAGTGGGCCCTTCCGGGGTGCCGCGAAGCGTGGATATCAGGAAGAAGCGGAGGAGAGCATGACGAAGAAGCTCGCTGTAGGGGTACTCGTAGGGATCCTGGCGGTCGGAACGGCGACACTCGCGCTCGCCCAGCCGTTCGGGTGGGGTCCCTTCGCGCAGGGGACCCAGGCTGCCGGCGGTGGCAGAGGCCCAAGCTTCGGGCCAATGGGGATGATGGGGCCGGGGTCCGGCATGGGTCCCGGAATGATGGGCATGATGGGTTCTGGGTCCGGCATGGGGCCCGGGATGATGGGCTCGGGATCCGGACCGGGCGCGGCCGGCTTCACCCCGCCCTGCCAGCAGGTGATGGCAGGCTTCAACCAGCCCGGGCAGCCCGTCACGAAGGACTCGGCCACCCAGATTCTGCAGAACTCCGTGGCTCGCATCGGCAACCCGAACCTGAAGCTCGGGGAGGTCACGGAGACCGACGCCGCGTTCGAAGGCAAGGTCGTGACGAAGGACGGCTCCCTGGTCCAGAAGCTCGTCGTGGAGAAGGCGACCGGAAGAGTGCATCTGGCGTACTGACGGGAGGTGCGTTTCGCGGCTGGCCCCTGCGAGGGGTCCCTCGTGGGGGCGCCGCGTTTTCGTGAGGCGAGGTGACGGAGAGGAATCTGGTGGCCGAATCCGAACCACGGTCTGGATCCGCCGGGCCGGCTCCGGTGGCGAGGACGCTCGTCTCTCCCCGCCACCTCGTTCTCACCGTCACGCTCGTGGTGGCGCTCGTGGCCGTCTACATGTTCCTGGAGGCCCGACGCACGCAACGGGAGCTGGAACGCGAGCTGCGGGACCGGACCGCCGCGCTCATGCGGGTGCTGGAGAGCAGCGCCCGCAACGCCATCGCGGGCAACGCACTGGTCGAGGAGCTGATCGGCCAGCG
The DNA here is from genome assembly GCA_016177555.1 of Candidatus Rokuibacteriota bacterium. The sequence continues at coordinate 1,327 of JACOVB010000479.1, read as the reverse complement.
CCTCCTCGACAACGCCTCCCTGATCGACCGGCTGCTGGCCTCCACCGGCCTGGACGGTTCCCAGGTCGACCAGATCGTCGCCAGGAATCGGCTCCGGAAGGTCGAGTTCCTGGACCGTGCGGGCGCGGCGCTCGCTGGTCCGCCTGTGACGCGATCCGAGGCGAGAAGCCCGGCACCTCCAGGAGGGATGGGGTCGATGGCGATGGACATGATGGGACCCGCCATGGGCCAACGGATGCGGGAGGAGATGGGACGCAGGATGGGCTGGTCGGAACGGGGCGCCGGCCACGAAGGATGGCCCATGCCGTTCATGTGGGGGTGGCGCTGGCGTGAACCTCCGGCCTCCTCGTCCGAGGCTCCCGCCCTTCCTCCGGCCGTCAAGGAGCGGAGGTTCTGGGAAGGGAGCGACTACGGCGTCGCGTTCCCGGCGACGAGCTTTCCCGGCATCATCGCGGTGCACGCCGATGCCCGCATCCTGCTCGAGTTCCGTGACCAGGTCGGGATGCAGCGGCTCCTGGAGGAGATCGGGCGGCAGCCGGACATCGCGTACGTCGCGCTCGTCGATGCGAGCGGTCAGGTGGTGGCGCACTCTGATCCCTCGCGCGTTGGAACCCGGGAGAGCAGTGACGGTCCTGCGACGCCGGCAGGCGATGACGGATCCAGTCGGCGCCCAGCGCCCGCGAGCAGCGACATCTACGAGGTGAGTCGCGCCTTCCCGCTCGGAAAAGACCGCGCCGGGCTGCTGCGCCTGGGGCTCTCGGTCGCGAACATCCAGGCGGTGTGGGCGCAGGATCAGCGGAAGATGGTCATCTACTCCGGGACCGTCCTCCTGGTCGGCGTCCTCGGGGTGCTCGCCATCTTCCTGAATCAGCGGCGCTACCTCCGGAACGTCGAGGCCCTTCAGGAGGCGGCCCAGCGCGACCGGCGTCTGGCGGCCCTGGGGAACCTCGCCGCCGGCGTGGCGCACGAGATCCGCAACCCGCTGAACGCCCTGTCCATGGGTCTCCAGCGCCTCCTCCGGGAGTGGCGGCTCGCCCCCGACGAGGATCACGCCGAGTTTGCCCGCTTCGGGCGAGTCCTGCAGGGCGAGGTGAGCCGGCTCAATGACATCGTCGAGCGGTTCCTCCAGCTGTCGCGCCCCGTCCGGCTCACTCTCGACACCTGTCCCGTCGAGCAACACCTGCGGGACCTCCTGACCCTCGTGCGCGAGGAGGCGGAGGCGAAGGGAATCACCATCGAGACCGCGCTGGCGGTGGACGGTGTCACGGCACGGCTGGACTGGGGCCGGATCCATCAGGCGCTCCTGAGCATCGTCGTGAATGCCTTC
>JACOVB010000478.1 GCA_016177555.1 Candidatus Rokuibacteriota bacterium | reverse complement strand
TTCTCGACGCTCTCGTATGTCTTGCGGTAGGCGTAGGTGGCCAGGGCCGCCATCAGGGCGCCGCCGATGACGAAGCTCGCGCCGAGCCGGACGAAGAGCTGGACCCGGCCGTTCCCGGCCAGGTGGAAGTAGCCGGCGATGCCGACTCCCAGCGCGATGAGGGCCAGCGCGGTTCGAACCCAGGCCGCGTAGGTGCGCTCATTCGCGAGATGGGTACGCCGCCTGGCCTCGGCGGTACGCTCGCGGGCGAGCTCATGCTGATCGCTGCTGCGGTCCCACGTCATCCGTCTACTCCGCATGCCCCGTGGGCCGGGCCGCCACGAGGGGTGGCCAGGCCGTCCCGCCCGGCTCGGCGGCGCCGCGGGGGTAGTCGGCCAGCGCCTGCTTGTCGTGCGCCACCGGCGCCATGCAGGCCGCCACCTCCTCCGGCCTGAGATCGAAGATGGGGATCAGGGGGCTCCTTTCGCTGGCGGCGCGCTCGCTGCATAGAGCATGGCGGTGGTCCGGTAGACCAGGTGCGAGAACTTCGAGTACGGGATGTAGACCAGGAGGACGAAGACGAAGCTCAGGTGGACGACGTACATCGGGTAGGCTGCGCCCGGGGCGTCGGCGAGGCGCAGCAGCTCGCAGAGGAACCCGGTGAGCGTCGTGCCCCCCAGCACCACGATGAACAGCCAGTCCGGATAGCTACTCCGCCCTGCCCGCTCCGCATCGGCGATCCGGCGGTAGCCGAAGACCAGGAGTGCCCCCACCACGAGGACGCCGCTGGCGTTGCCGAGGATCTTCACGGGATGCCCGAGCGGCCACGGGGTGAGGTAGCCGAAGACGTAGATGCCGATGCCTACCGACGTGGTGGTCGCCACCAGGCCGAGGAACCCCCAGAACACCGCCAGGTGGGTCGGGTGGAGATGCTCCTCGAAGGTCCGACGGCTCCCGGCCGAGCGGGAGCGGCACTCGCCGAACTTCCGGTGCCGAAGGATGGCGAGGACGGTGGGCACGAGCGCCTGCGCGGGGGCCCGGCCGTCACCGGCCATGTGCGCCCGCATGGCCTTCCAGTACCGGATGCCGCCGGCCAGGGCGCCGAGGCCGGACAGCGTCATCGCGGCGATGAAGACGATCTCGACGTGCATGATCGGGATGAGCTTCGAGAACACCACGGGGCCCTCGGGGAGCCGCCCGAGGTGGCCGAGCGAGGCCAGGAGCGCGAGGAAGAGAAGCGCCGGCACGGCGAAGAGCAGCGGCAGGAAGCGGGGATCGCTCGCTGCCCGCCCCATGAAGGCCGGCGCCGCGAAGTGGCGGATGCTCTGCTCCCGCAGCGCGGCCATGAGGCTGGCCGGCCCGGCGTCCCGGGGGCAGTAGGCGGTGCAGGAGGCGCACTGGTGGCAGAGCCAGATGGAGGAATTGCCCAGCGCCCGCTCCTTGAGCCCCCACTGGACCCAGACCATCTCCTTCCGGGGAAAGGGGTTGTCCGCCGTCGAGAGGGGGCAGACCACCGAGCAGGTCCCGCACTGGTAGCAGGCGGTGAGGTCGGCGGCGCCGCGGCCGATGATCTCCCGCTTGAAGCCCAGGTCCACGCTGACTGGCGCGGGCACTAGCGCCCTGTCGCGGAGATCCGACGGCAAAGCGCCGGCCGGGGCAGGGGGCCCTCCCCGCAGAACACGCTGAGTCCCAACCCGCAGCCCCGTCCCGTACCGGGCCACGAGATCGAGGTCTTCGGCTCCGGCAGCGCGCAGAAGCCACGGTTCCGCGGGGAGGGCCCCCTGCCCCACCGGGCGCCGCCTGTCGATGAACTCCTGAGGCAGGATGCCAGTATCCTGTCCCAGAAGTCGCTGAGACGGGTGAGGGCGGGGCTGGGGGCGCACGCTCCCGAACCGTGGCTTCTGCGGGTCGCCGAAGCCCGCAACCTGCGTCCCGTGGCTCGTTGCGACTGGACGCTGCGCGCCCGCGAGGGAGCGTGTTCGGGAGCGGGCGCCCCCAGTCTCGCCCGGGAGTTCGTCGCCAAACTGCTGGGACAGGCCACTAGAAGCCCTTCATGGGGTTCGGGCCGATGGCCTTCATGGACTCCACGAACCGGGCGAGCTTGCCGGGGAGCGCGGCGAAGTCGGAGATGGCCGTCTCCATCACCTGCGCGCGCTCGGGCTCGAGCATGAGGCGGCCGAGCGTCTCGCGGACATTGTCCATCCGCGTGGTCAAGAGCTCGCTGCCCTTGATGGAGTGGCACTGGTAGTCCTCGCCGGGTTTGCAGCCGAGGAGGACGACGCCGTCGAAGCCCTTGGAGAAGGCATCGGCGGCCATGATGGCGTTGACCGAGCCGAGGCAGCGCACCGGGATGATCCGGAGCGAGGCCGGCAGTGACAGGCGGTCGATCCCTGCCATGTCCAGCGCCGGGTAGGCGTCGTTCTCGCAGGCCAGGACCAGGATCCGCGGCTTGTCGTCGTCTCCCTCGGGCACCTCCACGGCCTTGATCATGGAGGCCACCATGTCCACCGAGTAGTCGTCGAAGGAGATGATCTGCACCGGGCAGGCCCCCATGCAGGTCCCGCAGCGGCGGCAGCGGTTGGTGACGACGAAGGGGGTGTTCTTCTCCGGCACGAGCTCGATGGCGCCGAACGGGCACTCCTGGCTGCAGCGGCCGCACATCGTGCACTTCTGCAGGAAGAAGCTCGGGAAGGAAAGATCCCCGACCCGCGGGTGCACGGCCGCCCCCAGTGCGGCCTTCTCCGTCACCTGGATCGCCTTGAGCGCGGCGGCCGCGCCATCGGTGGCCGCCGCCTGGAGATCCATGGGCTTGCGGACGCAGCCGGCCGAGTAGATGCCCGTCCGCCGCGTCTCGTACGGGAAGCAGATGAAGTTCGAGTCGGCGAACCCGTACCGCGAGAGGGGGAGGCCCTTGCCCTGCAGATACGTGAGGTTGAGCCCCTCGTCCTCCGAGGACACGGGGGCCATGCCCACCGAGAGGACCAGCAGGTCCGCCTCGAGCCGCACGGGGCCGCCCAGCGGCGAGTCCTCGAGATCCACGACCACGCCGCCGTCGGCGGCGGCGGAGACGCCGGCCACACGCCCGCGGGTCAGCATCACGCCGGCATCCTCCTGCACCGCCTTGTAGAAGTACTCGTGCTGCCCCGGCGTCTGCATGTCCCGGTAGACGACGTAGACGCACGTGTCCGGGTGCTGGGCGCGAATGTAGGCGGCTTGCTTGAGGGCAACCAGGTAGGTCACGGAACCGCTGTGCTTGACGTTGTCCGCGTCCTCCGCGCCATCGCACAGCAGGATGGCCACCGAGCGGGGCGTCCGGCCATCCGAGGGGCGGGCGATGGCGCCCGCGCGGGCCATGTCCTCGAGGGCCACGCTCGTGATGACGTTCTGGCAGCGGCCGTGGCCGTAGCGCTCGAGGGCAGCGGGGGCGAAGGGCTTCCACCCGGTGGCCCAGACGACAGCGCCTGCGGTGGCGGCGCGCGGCTCCCCGTTCCGCGTGAGGGTCACCTCGAACTTGCCGGGCTGACCGGCAATGCCCTGCACCTCGGCGCCGGTGAGGACCTCGATGGCGGGATGGGTCTCGGCCCGGCCGACGAGGGCCTCCACGGCCACCTCCTCCAGGTCGTGGTACGGCGGCCGCTTCGGGTATTGCTTCCCGAGCCTGAGGGCGAAGCCGCCGAGCCGCGGCGCCTTCTCCACGAGGAGCACGCGGGCGCCGGCCTCCGCGGCGCCCAGCGCCGCGTTGAGCCCCGCCACGCCCCCGCCCACCACGAGCACGCTCCGCTCCTGCGCCTCGGTGAAGGGCGTCGGGAGCTTGAGCTTCTGGGCGCGGGCGAGGCCCATCCGGAGTGCGTCCTCCGCCAGCGCCTGGGTCTCCTCGTGCCCCGGAGGATGGCTCCAGGCCACCTGCTCGCGGAGGTTCACCCGGTCGACGGTCGCCCCGGGGAAGGCGAAGACATCCGTGTTCACGCGGGGGGAGCAGGCGGCGATGACGACGGTGTTCACGCCCTCGCGCTCGACGTCCTCCCGGATCAGCCGGACATCCTCGAGGCAGAAGGCCGGGGACGTCCTCACGGCCGCGCCCTGGGCCGTGTCGCGCGCGATCTGCGCGACCTTGTCCGCGTCCACGCACTGGCCGATCCCGCATCCGCTGCAGACGTAGATCCCGAGCTTCTTCTCCACGGGGGTCATCTCCGTGCCGCCGCCTGGATCGCCTGGATGGCCCGGAGCGCGGCGGCGGTCCCTTCCTGGGTGGCCGTGGCCACGTCCCCGGGGCTGCGCGCGGAGCCCGCCGCCACGATTCCCTCGCCGGAGGCGTCGGGCACGACGAACGCGTCCGCATCGAGCCCCACCCCGGCCGACGGCGCTGTCCCCTCGAGGCTCGAGACCATGCCGCTGGCCAGGACGACGAGGTCCACCGTCACCGTCGTCTTCGCGGCGGACAGGATGTCCTCGGCCTCCACGGTCAGGCGGCGGGTGGCGGGATCCTCGACGATCCGGGCCACCTTGCCGTTCGTGATCGAAACATTCGGATCGGCCAGGACCTTCCTGGCGAAGAAGTCGTAGGTGCCCGGCGTCCGGAGATCGATGTAGAAGACGTGGGCCTTGGCGGTGGGGTTCTGCTCCCGCAGGTAGGTCGCCTCCTTCAGCGAGGCCAGACAGCAGATGCCGGAGCAGTAGCCCAGGTGGTTCACGTCGCGCGACCCCGCGCATTGGACGAAGGCGGCGCTCTCGACGGGCTTGCCGTCGGACGGGCGCAGGATCTGTCCCTTCGTGGGGCCGTTGGGGGCGGCCAGGCGCTCCATCATGACGTTGGTGATGACGTCGGGGTAGCGGCCGAAACCCAGGTTGTCGATGCGGCCGGCGTCGTAGGGCTTCCAGCCGGTCGCCACCACCACCGCCCCCACCTGGAGCGTGAGGGTGCGCGGCTGCATGGCGAGGTCGATGGCGCCGTAGCCGCAGGCCTCCACGCACCTGGCGCACTCGGCCATCTTGCAGGCCGTGCCGTCGATGACGTACTTCATGGGGACAGCCAGCTCGTGGGGCAGGTAGATGGCCTTCGTGGTGTCCATCCCGTAATTGAAGGCGTTGGGCCGGTCCACGGGACAGACGCGGACGCAGTCGCCGCAGGCCGTGCACCGGTCGTTGACGTAGCGTGGGTGGAGCACGAGCGTCGCCTCGAACTGCCCCGTGCGGCCCGTGAGGCGCTCGACCTCGGCGAGGGTGAAGAAGCGCACCCGGGGCTCCTTGCGGATCCGCTGGAAGTTGATCTCGAGCCCGCAGTACGGGGGGCAGAGCTTGGGGAAGTACTTGTTGAGCTGCGCCACCCGCCCGCCGAGATACGGGTTCTTCTCGACGATGTAGACCTGGTAGCCGGCCTCCGCGGCTTCCACCGCCGCCGTGATCCCGGCGATACCCCCGCCGATCACGAGGATGCTGCGGTGCACCGACGGCACCGTCTCCGCCGCCCGCGCCGCCCCTTCCACGGTCGACTGCGTCATGGGCACAGACCCTTTCTGCGTCGGGCGGCGGGGAGCCCTGCTCGGGTTCCCCGCCGCGCTCGACCCCGAACTCGCCTCAGGCGGCTACGAGATGTTGGTGAGGAACGGCGTCTTCTCCAGCTTCCAGGCGCGGGCGGCCGCGTCGTAGCGGGAGTTGACGAACACGCGCCAGTTCTGGTCGTCCAGCGACGGGAAGTCCGGACGGTAGTAATACCCCGGCCACCGCGTCTCCTGCCGGAAGAGCATGTGCTGCATGTGCGCCTCGGCGCACCACACCCGGTCCCAGATCTCCCAGCAGCGCATGAGCTCGTGGAGGTCCCGGGCCGCGAGCTTGGAGAGATCCTCGCGGAGGTACTGCATCCGCTCGAGCCCCTTGGTGAGCATCCCCGCCGTGGTGATGTACTGCGAGCCCTGGCCCGCCGCGTACTCGTCCATGATCTTCTGCAGCCGGTGCAACGCCATCTTCGGGAAGAGGTAGTTGGGGTTGATCTCCTCCGTCGTGGAGGCCTTGCGCCCCTTCTCGTAGACCTCGAAGGGCGCCCAGAGCTCGGCCTTGACGGCCTCGACCTGGTCCTGGTCCACGCTCGCCGCGCCGCCGCTGTCCATGACGTAGGCCACGGCGGCCTTGCCCGCCAGCCGCCCCTCGGCGTAGGAGCCGGACGAGAACTTGTGGGCCGAGCCGCCGACGCCGTCGCCGGCGGCGAAGAGCCCCTTCACCGTCGTCATGCGGTTGTAGCCCCAGAAGTACTCCTTCGGGGCCACGTCCTCGGGCCCGCTCACCCAGGCCCCCGTCCCCGAGGCATGCGAGCCCATGAGGTACGGCTCGGTGAGCACGATCTCCGACGGCGTCTTGGCCGGGTCGATGTTGTCCGAGGCCCAGATCAGCGCCTGGGACATGGTCATGTCGAGGAAGTCCTCCCAGGCATCGGCCTCGATCTCGCGCATCTTCTTGGGATCCTTGCCGACCTCCGCGTACATGCGCTGCAGCGCCGTGTCCGTGCGGAGGTAGAAGGGCGCCCCCCCCGCCCGGAAGTCGGCGACCATCTGGTGGTTCCGGAGCGGCGTCGGGATCGGCTTGCCGGTGCCGTAGGGCTTCCACTCCTCGAGGAGGTGAGCCCACTTCTGCTCGATGTTCTCTCCCTTGGCATTCTCCAGGACGGCCTTGAAGAGGAGGAACCACATCCCCACCGGGCCGTAGCCGTCCTTGAAGCGCGCCACGACCAGCCGGTGCTCCATCTGCGTCATCGTGGCGCCAGCCTGGATCATCAGGCTGTAGGCCGACCCGGTGTTCCACGGGGCGTACCAGATCCGGCCGAGCCCCTCGGCGTGGGCGTGCGGGCGGAAGACCCCCGTGGCCCCGCCGGCCGTCACGATGACGGCGCGCGCCTTGAAGACGTAGATCTTGTTGTCGCGCACGCTGAAGCCGATGGCCCCCGCGATGCGGCCGGGGTCCTTGGGGTCCAGCAGGAGCCGGGCGGCGAAGATGCGCTCGTAGACGTTCTGCTCGCCCACGGCCGTCTTGGCCGCCTCGGCCACGATGGGCTTGTAGGACTCCCCGTGGATCATGATCTGCCAGCGGCCCTCGCGCTTGTAGGTGCCGTCGGCGTTCTTGAAGATGGGCAGGCCCCATTCCTCGAACATGTGCACCGAGGAGTCCACGTGGCGGGCGATGTCGTACACCAGGTCCTCCCGCGACATCCCCATGAGGTCCTGGCGCACATAGTGGACGAAGTCCTCGGGCTGGTTCTGGTTCCAGCGCATGCCGAGATAGAGGTTGATGGCGGAGAGCCCCATGGCCACCGCTCCGCTGCGCTCCACCGCGGCCTTCTCCACCATCACCACCCGGAGCCCCTGGGACTTGGCCCAGTAGGCGGCCGC
>JACOVB010000513.1 GCA_016177555.1 Candidatus Rokuibacteriota bacterium | reverse complement strand
CCTCGCGCGGCGCATGGTGACGCCCATCCAGGCGCTCCAGGCCGGGGCGGCGCGCATCGGCGCGGGCGAGCTGGGCCACCGCATCGAGGTGCGCACGGGCGACGAGCTGGAGGCTCTCGCCGACCAGTTCAACACCGCGGCCGCCCAGCTTCAGGAGTCCTACGCCACCCTCGAGCAGAGAGTGGAGGAGCGGACGCGCGAACTGAGCGAGTCCCTCGACCAGCAAACCGCCACGGCGGAGATCCTGCGCGTCATCTCGAGCTCGCCAACGGACGTGCAGCCGGTGTTCGACGCGGTGGCGCTGAGCGCGGCTCGCTTCTGCAATGCCCAGAACGTCACGATCGTCCGCGTGGACGGCGATGTCGCCACGAGTGTCGCGGGGGCCGGGCCGTTCTACGAGCAGGCGCTGGGGGCCCTGGGAGGTGCCCCGCCCCTCGTCATTCCGATCAGCCGGGGCTCGGTGACCGGCCGAGCGATCACGGACCGGACGACGATCCATGTCCCCGATCTGGCCGCGGAGCCGGAAGCGGAGTTCTCCGTCGGGAGGGATCTCCAGCGCCGCTTCGGCCACCGCACGATGCTCGCGGCCCCGCTGCTCCGTGAGGGGGTCCCCCTGGGCGCCATCTTGCTCATCCGGATGGAGGTCAGCCCGTTCACCGACAAGCAGATCGCGCTGCTCCAGACCTTCGCCGACCAGGCCGTCATCGCCATCGAGAACGTGCGCCTGTTCACGGAGCTGGAGTCCCGCAACAGCGATCTTTCCGAGGCGTTGGAGCAGCAGACGGCGACAGGAGAGGTGCTCCGGGTCATTGCGAGCTCGCCGACCGACTTGGAACCTGTCCTCAAAGCCGTGATCGCCAACGCGGTGCGCCTGGCCGGGGCCGAACAGGGACATATCCGGCAGTACGACGGCGAGTTTCTACAGATGGGCGTGCAGTTCAACGAGAGCGACGATTTCGTTCGAAGGATCACGGCTATTCCGGTACGACCGACGGAAGAGAGTGCAGTCGGTCGAGCCTTCCTCACACGGCGCCCAGTCCACATCCCCGATATCGTTGCCGACCCTGGCTACCGTGGGCCGGTTCTCCCGTCGCAGGGGCGCACGGTCCTGGCCGTGCCGTTGCTCCGAGAGGATGTGGCGATCGGGACCGTGTCGATGTGGCGCAGTGAGGTCAAGCCTTTTACCGAGCGCCAGATCGAGCTGGTGACAACCTTCGCCGACCAGGCCGTGATCGCGATCGAGAACGTGCGCCTGTTCAAGGAGCTCGAGGCCCGCAACAGCGACCTGGGCGAGGCTCTCGAGCAGCAGACGGCGACCGGTGAGATCCTCAGTGTCATCTCGAGCTCGCCCACGAATACCCAACCGGTTTTCGATGCCATCGTTCGGAGCGCCGTGAATCTATGCGACGGCCTGTTCGGCGCAGTGTACCGATACGACGGCCACCTCTTGCACCATGTCGCCGATTTCAACTTCACGTCACAAGCTTCTGAGTACGTCCGGGCTAACTATCCGAGGCCGCTGGATCCTCGGGCGGGCTCGGGCAGGGCCATCCTGGGACATACCGCCGTTCATGTGCCGGATACCGAGCTTGACGACGACTACCGGACGAGCGGGATTGGCCGCGCCGTCGGCTTTCGCAGTGTGGTGGTCGTGCCTATGTTCCGCGAGGAAACCCCGCTCGGATGTATCGCCGTCGCCCGGGTTGAAGCCGGGCCATTTTCTGACAAGCAGATCTCGCTCCTCAAGACGTTCGCGGACCAAGCTGTCATCGCCATCGAGAACGTACGGCTCTTCACCGAGCTGGACGACAAGACCAGGCAGCTCGAGATCGCCAACCGTCACAAGTCGGAGTTCCTTGCCAACATGTCCCACGAGCTGCGCACGCCGCTCAACGCCGTGATCGGCTTCTCCGAGGTGCTGCTGGAGCGGATGTTCGGCGAGGTCAACCCCAAGCAGGAGGAGTACCTCAATGACATCCTGTCCTCCGGGAAGCACCTCCTCTCGCTGATCAACGATATTCTCGACCTGTCGAAGATCGAGGCGGGCCGGATGGAGCTGGAGGCCCAGGCCTTCGACCTGCCGGCCGCGCTCGACAACGCGCTGACGCTCATCAGGGAGCGCGCCGCGCGCCATAGCATCGGGCTCGAGGTCCACGTGGACCCGCGGATCGGCGAGGTCGTGGCCGACGAGCGCAAGGTCAAGCAGGTCCTGCTGAACCTCCTGTCCAACGCGGTCAAGTTCACCCCGGAAGGAGGCACGGTCACCATGAGCGCGGCGTTGAACGGCGAAGCTGTGGTGGTGTCGGTCGCGGATACCGGTATCGGCATCGCGGCCGAGGACCAAGAGGCGATCTTCGAGGAGTTCCGCCAGGTAGGCGACGACTACGCACGGAAGCGCGAGGGAACGGGCCTGGGTCTCGCGCTGGCCCGCCGATTGGTCGATCTCCACGGCGGCACGCTGTCGGTGCAGAGCGAGGTCGGCAAGGGGTCGACCTTCACCTTCACCATCCCGGTGCGCGCCCATGGCCGGTGAGCTGATCCTGATCGTCGAGGACAACGAAAAGAACCGCAGACTGGTCCGCGACGTGCTCCAGTTCAAGGGGTACCAGACGATCGAGAGCGAGACAGGGGAAGAGGGCCTGGAGCTGGCGCGCAGCCGTCAGCCGGCGCTCGTCCTCATGGACATCCAGCTGCCCGGCATGGACGGCATCACGGCGCTCAAGCGCCTGCGCGACGACCCGGCGACTCGCGGCATCCGCGTCATGGCGGTGACCGCGTCGGCGATGACGCAGGATCGGCGGACGATCCTCGCCGCGGGCTTCGACGCCTACCAGAGCAAGCCCATCAACGTGAAGGCCTTCCTTGAGGCCGTCCAGGAGCTGCTCGCCAGGCCATGAAGAACCCCGCGCGCATCCTCGTGGTCGACGACACGCCCGCGAACGTCAAGCTTCTGGCCGACGTCCTCGGGGTCCGCGGCTACGCCGTCAGCACCGCGGCCTCGGGCAAGGAGGCGCTCGAGAAGGTCGCCGCCGACGCACCGGATCTGGTGCTGCTCGACGTGGTGATGCCGGAGATGTCCGGCTACGAGGTCTGCAAGGCGCTCCGCGCCGATCCGGCGACATCGCGCCTTCCCGTCGTCATGGTCACCGCGCTCGACCCCGGGCAGGAGCGGGTCAAGGGTATCGAGGCCGGCGCCGACGACTTCCTGACCAAGCCCATCAACCAGCCGGAGCTTCTGGCGCGCGTGCGCTCGCTGCTCAGGGTCAAGCAGCTCTGGGACGAGCTGGCCGAGCTCAACCGCACGCTCGAGACTCGCGTGGCCGAGCAGGTCGCCCAGCTCGAGCGCCTCGGCCGGCTCAAGCGCTTCTTCTCGCCGCAGCTGGCCGAGCTGATCGTGTCGGGCGGCGCCGACGACCCCCTGAAAAGCCACCGGAGGGAGGTCGCGGTGGTCTTCCTGGACCTGCGCGGGTTCACGGCCTTCGCCGAGACGGCCGAGCCCGAGGAGGTCTTGGGCGTGCTGCGCGAGTACCACGCCGAGATGGGCCGGCTGATCCTCGCGCACGAGGGGACGCTCGAGCGCTTCACCGG
>JACOVB010000512.1 GCA_016177555.1 Candidatus Rokuibacteriota bacterium | reverse complement strand
CGGGACGCACCCGGAGGAGGACGCGCTCTACCGCACGGCGGTGAACGTCAACAAGTACGCCTGCTCCATCGACGCCGGGCTCGTGGTCCACCACGCCATCGAGATCCTGGGCGGCAACGGCACCATCGAGGATTTCAGCCCGCTGCCGCGCCTCTATCGTGAAGTCCCGGTGCAGGAGAGCTGGGAGGGCCCGCACAACACGCTCATGTCGCAGGTCCTGCGCGACTCGGTCCGGTCCAAGATGCACCACGCGCTGCTGCGGCACGCGCAGGACCTGCTCCTCGGCGCAGAGGCCCCGGCGCTCGCGGCGACGCGCGACCGCGCGCTGACCGCCCTGGACGACGTGCGAGGCGCGATGGACGGGTTGCTGCGAGGCGATCCCCAGGAGGCGGGCTACCACGTGCGCGGCCTCGTCACCCGCATGGCGCGCATCGTCCAGGTGGCGCTCTTGCTGGACGACGCCCAGCACGACGGCGGAAACAACGGGCTCGGCTGGCTCCCCGCGGCGGCCCAGTTTCTCCTCGACCGCCACGTGGTGCCGGGCTACGACCCGCGCGAGGACCCGGGCTATCCGGGGCTGATCCGCCAGATCCTCGAGGACTGAGCGGCGCGGTGGCTTCGGTCAGCCCTCTCACATCAAGAAGACACCCTTGCCGGTATTCTGCTTGTCGAACAGTGTGTACGCCTCGTCCGCCTGCCCCAGCTTCCAGGTGTGCGTGAACAGCGTGTCGACATCGATCTTGCGGTCGATGACGAAGCGCGCGCACTCCGCCTGGCCCATCGCCGAGAACGTCCAGGAGGCGATGATGGTGAGCTGCTTGCGCAGCATGTCCGGGCTGACATCGATGGTCACGTCGTTGCCCTCGCCCACGAAGCACACCGTGCCCCAGACCCCGGCGCTGCGCACCGCCTGGATGCGCGCCTCGGGCGACCCGGAGGTATCCAGCGTGCAGCGCGCGCCGTAGCCGCGCGTGAGGTCCTTGATGGCGGCGATCGCATCAGTGGACCCGGGATCGATCACCTCGTCAGCGCCGAATTCCTTCGCGCGCGCCAGCCGTTCGGGGCTGATATCGAGCGCGATCACCCGCGCCCCCATCGCCTTGGCGAGCTGGGTGGCGGACAGGCCCACCGGGCCTTGGCCGAAAATGGCAATCGTGTCGTTGCCCGACAGGTTCAGCCGCCGCAACGCGCCATAGGCGGTGCCGGTGCCGCAGGAGATCGCCGCGCCAGCCTGGAACGACAGCTCGTCCGGCAGTCTGACCAGCGTGCTGGCCGGCACGCACATATATCGGGCGTGCGCGCCATGGGCGTTGTTGCCATACACTTCCACCGGCACTTCCTGGCACAATTGCGCCCAGCCGGAGCGGCAATGGTTGCAGACGGTACAACCCTGGTAGTGGTGCACCATCACGCGGTCCCCCACCTGGGCCCAGGCCTTGGTGACACCGGGGCCGACCGCGGCCACCACGCCGCAGGGCTCATGGCCCATGATCACGGGACCGGTGATCTTTGCCGAGCGGAAACTGGTCGCCGCCCCCTTGGCCCGGCGGTAGCTTTTCAAATCCGACCCGCACATGCCGGACGCTTTGATTGCCACCGCCACCTCGCCCGTGCCGGGGGTGGGATCGGGAAATTCGATCGTCTCGGTCGTCCGGTCGCCCGGGAATGTCACGCCTTTCATGGCGTCCTCCGTTGCTTCCTTGCGGTGCTCAGGCTCCCGCCTTCCCCGCGCGCTGGAGCGTCTTCTCGCCGAACCCTTCCTGCAGGGACTCGCCCGTGCCGTACAGCTCGAAGCCGGGGCCGAAGTCCTTGTCCTCCCAGCCACGGTCGCTCGGGTCCCAGACGTACGGCAGGGTCAGGATCTGCCCCGGGGCCCAGAGCGTCTCGAAGGCCTTGAAGGCGTCGAGCAGGATCCGGCGCTGAAGCGGCGCATCCTCCGCCTTCCCCGTCTCGTGGTTGAGCGGGAAGTTGATGAAGACCGCCCGGGGAGGCTTCACCGCGAAGGTGATGTCCCAGGCCGAGCTCATGCAGAGCGTCGGGATGCCGGCTCGCTCGATCTCGCGCGCGATCAGTCCGACGGACTGATGGCAGACGGGTCAGACGGGGACGCACAGCGCGGCCTCGGCCCCCATGGCCGTGAGCGCCGCGATCATCTTGGGCGCGCGTTCCTGGATCTCGCGGCGATGCGAGTACACCATGACGAAGCTGAGCGCGCCCGCGAGCTCGCCGATGACACCCGTGGCCTCCAGCTCACGCAGCCGGTCCATGGGGAAGACGCAGTTCGGATCGCGGTCGGCGTCGGCATCGCGGTAGCCGTGGTGGTGGATCTTCAGCTCTCGCAGGTCCACGTCCTTCGGGAGCACCCGGAACGAGGTGTCGTTGTCCACGAAAGGCTCCTGGCCCGGGAGGTAGAAGCCGCCGGAGGTGATGACGGCGAGTCGGCAGTCCCTGATCGGCTTCGCGAGCGGCGTCCACGGCGCCTCCGCGTTGATCGCCCACTTGTAGGGCGCGAAGGCGGCGTAGCGTTCCTGGGTTCGCTGGATATAGGCGATGGGCATGAGGTCCTCCTTCAGTCTGTGCTTCCTCGTTACCAGAAGCGGCCCGGCACCGCAAGCCCCGTGTGGGCGTGCCCGGACGCATCAGCCAGTCGCCGTAGACATACGGGTGCACGCCGGGGATCTTGATGATCCCGACGTTCTCGATGCCCGCCCGGCGCAGCACCTCCGCCGTGGCCTCGGCCGAGCGTTGCATCTCCTCGGGCGGAAAGCCGCTCGCCGACATGCTCGGGATGCGCCCGAGATCTCCGAGGT
>JACOVB010000511.1 GCA_016177555.1 Candidatus Rokuibacteriota bacterium | reverse complement strand
GTGACGCCGCGGAAGGCGCCGAAGTGGGCGACGAAGCCCTGGACGAGCCAGCGGGCCAGGGGCTCGTTGTCGGTGACGCAGACATTGAGCGCCTCCGGCAGGCTCCGGTCGAGCATCGGCGCCTCGAGGAGCACGAGCGCATGACCGCGGCCGTGGGGCGAGAGCACGACGCGGAAGAAGCTCACGAGGGTCACGAAGGAGCCGTCGGCCGCCTCCTTGAGATACATGCCGGGGTTCTCGCCGGACCAGTCGACCGTGCCGGGGTGGATGGGCGTGCGTGTCATCATCGCGCCCATCATACACGGCCCGCGCGGGCGGGCGACAGCCCGGGTGCCCGCGCCGCGGGGAAGGGCCGAGCGTAGCGAGCCGCAGGGCGCGGGCGGGCGACAGCCCGGGCGCCCGCGCCGCGGGGAAGGGCCGAGCGCAGCGAGCCGCAGGGCGCGGGCGGGCGACAGCCCGGGCGCCCGCGCCTCCTATGGTAAGCTCCTCGCGCCATGACACGAGCCGAGATCCCGACGCCTGCGCTGCTCCTCGACCTCGACCGCTTCGAGCGCAATATCCAGACGATGGCCGCCCACGTGAAGTCCGCCGGCAAGAAGCTGCGCCCCCACGCCAAGACGCACAAGTGCCCGGAGATCGCCCGGCGGCAGGTGGCCGCAGGCGCCGCCGGCGTCTGCGTGGCCAAGGTCAGCGAGGCCGAGGTGATGGCCGCCGCCGGCGTCCGCAATCTCCTCATCACCACGGAAGTGGTGGGGGCGGAGAAGATCGGCCGGCTCCTGCACGTCCTCGGACGCCAGGCCGAGACCATGGTCGTCGTGGATCACGCGGACAACGTGCGCGAGCTGGGGCAGGCCATGGCGCGCGCCGGACGCGTGCTCAACGTGCTGGTGGACGTGGAGGTCGGCGGCCGGCGCACGGGCATCGAGCCCGGCGAGGCGGCGCTTTTCCTGGGACGGCAGGTCATGAACGAGCCCGCGCTCAACCTCCGCGGACTCCAGGGGTATGCCGGGCAATGCGCCCACGTGATGGGCTGGCAGTCGCGCCGGCGCGCCTCGCTCAAGTGGATGCGCAAGCTGATGAGGACGCGCGACCTCTTCGACAAGCACGGGCTGCCCGTGGAGATCGTGAGCGGGGGCTCCAGCGGCACTTTCGATATCGACGTGGAACTCCCGGGGCTGACGGAGCTCCAGTCGGGCTCGTACTGCGTGATGGATCTCGACTACCGGCGGATCGGCAGCCGGGGCGGGAAGGTCTACGACAGCTTCGAGATGGCGCTCACGGTGCTCACCACGGTGGTGAGCCGGCCGAGCGCCGAGCTGGCCATGGTGGACGCGGGGTTCAAGGCCTTCTCCACGGACAAGCCCTTCGTCCCCGAGGCGGTCGAGTGGCCGGGCCTCGAGTACTCGTGGGCCGGGGACGAGCACGGGCGGCTCACCATCGTCGACCCGGATCGCGCGCCGCGGCTCGGTGATCTCGTCGAGTTCTTCCCGCCCCACTGCGATCCGACCATCAACCTCTACGATCGTCTCTACGCCATGCGGGGGGACAGGGTCGAGGCGGTGTGGGAGATCTCCGGCCGCGGCCGCTCGCAGTAGTCGCCGTTGCCGCCGCCCCCCGGGTCGCTGCGCCCGCGATGTGGCGATGCGCCACACGGTGATCTGGCCTGCCACACGCCTGGCCGTCCGAAGGCGAGGCCGAGGACACCAACCGCCTGAATTCGCTGGTGGCCGGGCGCGCCGCGCGAGTGGCACCTCGCTTGCTCTGGATAGCGGTCGACTGTGACGTCGATGGCAGTTCACACACACACCGCAGAGCAAGGAGGAAGTTCGCATGAAGAGCATGAAGAACGTGATGGGGTTGGCGCTGGCTGTGCTGCTGGGGCTCGGGGTCGGCATCGCCGCGGCCGAGGAGATCTCCGGGAAGATCCAGAAGGTCGACGCCTCGGAGCGCATGTTCGTCCTCGAGGACGGCACCCAGCTCCGGCTGGCCGAGGGGCTCCCGGCCGAGGGGCTGAAGGAAGGCGCCTCGGTGAAGGCCTCCTACGAGGAGCGCGACGGGCAGAAGGTCGTGACGGAAATCCAGATCTCCGAGTAACCACGCAGACGGCCGGGGCCGGCGGGCAGGCCATGTTCGGTCTGCCCGCCGGGATTCATCTGGGCACGATCGCCTCGAGCCCCGAAGCGGTCAGGAAGCGAAGAATGGTCCGGGCCGCGATGACGGTGGTCTCCCCCGGGACCGGCACCGGCACGACCCGCGAGGGAGCCTCGGGGAGAGAGACGTTGGCCGTGCGGTAGCCCTCCACGATGCCGATGAGCGCGCCGCTCTCGGCGTCGAATACCCCGCCCCCGCTCGCCCCGTAGCTCACGGAGGCGTCGACCATCCTCACCGTCCCCTCGACGGGGACCTCGTCCTCACGGGATACGAGCTGACTGACCACGCCGGAGACCACGGTGAGCCGGCGTCCCCAGGGAAAGGCGACGACCCACACCTCGTCCCCGAGGCGGGCAACCTCCTTGAATCTCACGGGTGGGAGGCTGAGTCCGTCCACCTCGATCACCGCCAGATCCAGGTCCGGGCTCACGGCGGCCACCACGGCCTTCGTACGCCCCTTTCGCCCGGGGCTGCTGACGTACACCTCCTGAGCCCCGGGCGGATCCAGGAAGTGGCGTGTCGTGATGATCCAGGAACGGCCTGACGCGGGGTCCGAAGCCAGCACGACCCCCGAGGCGGCCCGGCGCGCGCCGCCCTGGCGCTCCGCGCGAAGCTGCACCGTGGACGGGAGGATGCGCCGGATGATTTCTCCGCGCTCCCCATCTGACGGCGCGGACGCGCAGCCGGAGATCAGCAGACCCAGCGCGAGACAGAGCACGGCCCGGCTCATTCGTCCGGGTCCCCCTCGCTTGTCTGCCGCCTGAGGAGCCTGTAGAGCGTGCCCCGGTCGATGCCGAGGATCTCGGCGGCGCGGACCTTGTTCCCCCCCGCCTCCTCGAGCACCTTCGCAACGTACCACTGCTTGACCTGGTCGAGCGTCATTGTGGCCGTGGGAAGGCGGAGGTTGCCTTCTGGCCCTCGACGCAGCAGGTCCGGGAGATCCTCGGGCACGAGCACTTCCGACGACGACAGCGCCACGGCTCGCTCGACGGCATGCTCCAGCTCGCGCACGTTGCCCGGCCAGTGGTACCCGGACAGCACCGCGAGGGTCTCTTGCGCAAACCCCCGGGTGGGCTTGTCTGCGGCGCGCGCGTACTCCTCGAGGAAGTGCTGGGCGAGCAGCGGGATATCCTGGGACCGCTCCCGCAGCGGAGGGAGGACAATGGTCACCACGTTCAGACGGTAGTAGAGATCCTCGCGGAAGGCTCCCTCGGCGACGCGCGTGCCGAGATCCCGGTTGGTCGCGGCAATGATCCGCACGTTCACCGGCAAGACCTCGTTGCCGCCCACCCGCCGTATGGCGCGCTCCTGGAGTACCCGCAGGAGCTTCGCCTGCAGGGTGGGGGAGAGGTCCCCGATCTCATCGAGGAAACAGGTGCCGCCATCGGATGTCTCAAGGAGGCCGCGCCGGGTCGAGACCGCTCCCGTGAACGCCCCGCGCTCGTGGCCGAACAGCTCAGACTCGAAGAGCCCCTCCGGGAGCGCCGTGCAGTCCACGACCACGAGGGGTCGCCCGGCCCTGGGGCTGGCGTAGTGGATGGCCCGGGCCGCCAGCTCCTTGCCGGTCCCGGTCTCGCCCTGGATGAGCACCGTGGTGTCGAGGCCGGAGACCCGGGCCACGAGCTTGTAGACCTCCACCATCTGGGGCGATTGCCCCAGGAGGTTCCGCACGTTGTACAGGCCCTCGAGCTCCCGGCGATACTGCCGGTTCTCACTGGCCAGCCGGCGGGCCTCGAGAGCGCGCCGGACGACGACCTTGATCTCCTCCATCCGGAAGGGCTTGGACAGATAATCGTAGGCGCCGGCCCGAATGGCCTCGATGGCCGTGTCAATGGTCACAAAGGCCGTGAGCACGAGCACCGGCACTCCCGGCTGGATGGCCGCGAGCCGCTGGATCACCTGCAAACCGTCCAGCCCCGGCATGCGGAGGTCCACGATGGCGAGGTCCACGGGCTCCGCCTCGGCCACGTGAAGGCACTCCTCTCCGTTGGCGGCTGAGCGAACCCGATAGCCTTCGCGCGTCAGCACCTCGGCGAGGAGATCCAGGGCCACCGGATCGTCGTCGGCGATGAGGAGCGTGGCCGGGGCCGTCACGTGGCTGGCTCCGCAATCGGGAAGACGACCCGGAACACACTGCCGCCCTCCTCGGCGCCGGCGACGTCGATGGTCCCGCCGTGCTCGCGGACGATCTGCGCCGAGATGAACAACCCGAGCCCGGTGCCGCGCCCGGCTTCCTTGGTGGAGAAGAACGGCTCGAAGATCCGCGTCCGGAGCGCCGCTGGAATCCCCCGCCCGGTGTCACGGACTTCCATCGCGACGTGGTCCCGATCTCCGGGAGCGGACGTCGCGATCTCCACGCGCCCTCCGTGGGGCGTCGCGTCCATGGCATTCGTGAGGAGGTTGAGGATCACCTGTTCCAGCTGGGTGGCGTACCCGCGAACCGGGGGCAGATCCGGCTCCATTGTCACGTGCAGCGTCACGTCCGCGGCGGCCATGCTCGGGCCTACCAGCTCGATGGTCTCCCTGACGAGCCGACCCAGATCGACGCGGGTCGGCTCCCCGGGGGAGCGTCGCGTGAGGTCCAGGAGCTGGGTGATGATCTCCGCCACGCGGGCGACCTGGGTTTCGATGACCGCCAGCCGCCGGCGGGTGTCGAGCGTGAGCAGATCGGACGGGAGCTCCTGCCGCAGCAGCTCCAGGTGCCCGGCCACGGAATGCAGCGGCGTGCCCACCTCGTGAGCCACCTCTGCCATGATCCGGCCGGACACGGCGAGCCGCTCGGCATGACCGAGACGGCGCTGCATCTCGAACAGGAGCCGGTTGAGCCGCTGGACCTCCTGGTACCGCTGGTCCACCTCGGCCGTGGCCTCCTTCACCCGGGACTGCAGCTCCTCGCTGAACTGGCCGATCCGGGCGATCATCTCGTTGAACTGCCGGGCGAGCGTTCCGAACTCGTCCGTCGTGTCCAGTGGGACGCGGGTGTCGGCGGCCCCGCCGCGGAGCGCGCTGATGGCCTCCAGGAAGGTCCGGATCGGCCGGTCCACGACCTGATACACGGCGAGGCTCATGAGCAACCCCATGACGACCACCGAGGCCGCGGTGAGGAGGAGCGTCCACCTGCGCGTTCGCGCCCCGAGGTGGTCGGCGCGCTCCAGGGAGAACTTGGCAGCCACCGCGCCGGCGACCGCTCCGCCGAGGGTGATCGGAGCCAACACTTCCCAGTACCGGTCCCCTTCGCCCTCGACGAGCCGGGAGATCACCTGGCCCTGCCGGGCCTGCTCGACATCCTTCCGGGTGAACGGCAGCCGCCTGTCTGGCTGGCTTGCGGCGGCCACGCGCGTCCCGTCGGCACCGAAGGCGAGAACGTCGAGCTGGGTGACGCTCCGCCGGATCGTCAGGATCTCGTGGATCTGCCCTTCGAGCAGCTCCGTGCTCTCGAACTCCCGGCGATCGCCGATGGTCGCCGCGATCTCCCGGGCGAACGCGATGGCGCGCTCCTTCAGGTCCTCCTCGACCCACCCACGGGACAGCGTGAGGTTGAGCGCGGTGAACCCGAAGGACACGCCGACCAGCACGACGAGGCTGACGAGGACGAGCTTCTGGCGGACGCCGATGCGCATGGCTACTCGAGCATTCCGGGCAGTCCGGGGCGTGGGGTCAGCCAGCGGCGAGGGGCGCATCCTCGGGGACTGCCGGCCGACCGACCGGATCGGGACGGACGGCGTCCCAGTAGCGCTCGAAGACCTCCCACGCCTCGTCGGCGGCGCGGGTCTGGAAGATCAGGCGCCGGCAGTCGCTGGCGTGACCGAGCCCCTCCGTGTACCACGCCAGATGCTTCTGCATCTGCACCAGCGCGTACTTCTTGCTGAAGTGCTGGCGGATCAGCGCACAGTGGCGAGCGATGACGCGCGCCTTGTAATCGCGCTGCGCCTCGGGCGGGAGCGCCTCGAAGCTCTCGCCGAACACCCACGGCCGCCCCAGCGCTCCGCGCCCGATCATGACGGACTGGCAGCCGGTCTCGGCCATCATCCGCCGCGCATCGGCCATGGAGCGCACGTCTCCGTTGCCCGTCACCGGGACGCGCACCGCGTCCACGACCTCGCCGATGATCGCCCAGGGCGCCCGGCCCGCGTGCCGCTGGGCGCGCGTGCGCGGATGCACGGTGATGGCGTCCACACCCTCGCTCTCGGCCATGCGCGCCACCTCCACGGCGTTCAGGTGCCCGTCATCCCAGCCGCTGCGGATCTTGATCGTGAGCGGCACGGTGATCGCCCGGCGGAGGGCGCGCAGGATGCGCGCCGCGGCCGGCACATCCCGCATGAGGGCGGCTCCCTTGCCCTTGCCGGTGATCTGCCGCATGGGGCAGCCCATGTTGAGGTCCACGATGTCCGCCCCGAGCTGCTGGAGGCGCGCGGCCGCGCGCGCGAGGATGTCCGGATCCTTGCCCAGGAGCTGCATGGCCAGCGGGCGCTCCTCGGGGTAGTAGGCGGCGATCGCGTCGGCGTGCGGCGTGTGCATGGACAGCGCGGCGGCGTCCATCTCCTCCGTGGTGGTGAGCCCGCTGCCGCATTCCCGGGCGATCAGGCGGAAGGGGGCGTTGGTGATGCCCGCCATGGGGGCGAGACGGGTGACCGAGGGAATCTCGACGGAGCCGATCTTCACAGGGGTGTCAGTATACTCCCGCGCGCGTCTCCGGTCCGCCCCGGCGCCGATCGAGGCTCGGCCCGGCGGTGGTCACGGCTGGCGCCACAGCCCGCGCTGCCCGTCGCGGGCCTGGCGCTGGAACGCGAGGAAGGTGCTCGTGTAGCGGACGTTGGGCGGGATCGTCATGACCTGGGCATAGCCGAGACGGACCAGCTCGGCATTGACCATGACCTCGCCGCCGTCGTCCTGACGGACCCAGACGTAGGCGAGGAGCCGCCCGTAGCGGTCGCGCTGCTGCACGTCGGGCTCGAGCCTGACCGACCGGCCCTCGACGAGCCTCCGGTTCACCTCCCGCGCTTCCCGACCGCCGGGCTCCTCGCCCTTCCTGGGATGGTGGATCTCCGGAGTATTGACGCCGATGTAGCGGACCTTCTCGACGTGACCGTTGACCTGCACGTGGATGGTGTCGCCGTCCACGAGGCGGACCACGGTGCCCGCGAGCGTGCGTGCCGGCTCCGGCGTGCCGACCACCGGCCACAGCGCGCCCGCCAGCAGCAGGACGCTGAGGGTGGCGATGGCGAGCGGGCGGCGCCGGACCGGGAGCGCATGAGCCATGGTGTCTCAGTATAGATACATCCCTGGCCCGGCCCCGCAGGATATGACGGCGAGTTCACGATGTCATGTCTTCAGGACACCAGCGGGCCGCGCGGCGCCGCTTGACCGCCGGAGAGGGGGGCGCTAGGCTCTCGTCACCCGGAGGCCGCCGCGGGCCCATGCGTCGAGCCAGACGTGGCGCCGCTGCCGCCACGAGGGAGCGCCGGATGACCATCAAGAGCACCAGATCCACGGCACGATGGACAAGGCGCGGGAGGCGCGCCGTTCGTCCGAGGAGACCAACGTGAAGATCGGCATCATGCTCAACTCGCAGTTCGCTCCCGGCACCCATACCGCGGCAGCCTTCCGCGAGACGGTGGAGCAGGTGCGCCTCATGCGCGAGCTCGGCTTCGACTCGGTGTGGGTGGGCCAGCACTACCTCGCTGCCCACAGCCGATCATCTGCCTCGTGCACGGGGCGGCAACGGGGGGCGGCTTCGCGCTCGCGCTTGCCTCGGATGTGCGCTTCGCGGCCCCGAGCGCTCGCATGAACGTCGCGATGGTGCGCATGGGCCTGACCGGG
>JACOVB010000028.1 GCA_016177555.1 Candidatus Rokuibacteriota bacterium | reverse complement strand
GTACATGGACGTGCGGAGCGCCATCGAGTACGAGTTCGGGCTCACCGGGGAGATCGTCGCGGAGGGATCGGTGAAGCAGGTGCTTCGCGACTACGCCAGGCAGGTCGGGATCGTGCGCGAGTGACCGCGCGCGGCCAGGGAGGCCCCATGAGCACGGACTCGCGCTACTTCAGCGAGGACCACGAGCTGTTCAGGAAGCACCTGCGCGAGTTCGTGCTGCGGGAGCTGGCGCCCCACGCGGACGAGTGGGAGCGCGCGGGGCTCGTGCCGCGGGAGGTGTTCCGCCGCATGGGCGCGCTGGGCTATCTCGGCATTCGCTTCAGGCCCGAGTACGGCGGCAGCGGCCTTGACCACTGGTACACGGTGGTGCTCTGCGAGGAGCTCATGCGCTCGCTGTCGGTCGGGATCGGCGTGAGCATGCTCGTCCAGAGCGAGTTCGCCACGGCCGTGCTCCACGACGAGGGGCCCGAGGAGCTGCGGCGCGCCCTCGTCCCCGCCGCGGTCAAGGGCGAGACGATCTGGGCGCTCGGGGTGACGGAGCCGGGCTTCGGCTCCAACGTGGCCGGGCTCCAGACGACGGCGCGCCGGGAGGGCGGCGACTACGTCATCAACGGGTCGAAGATCTTCATCTCCAATGGCACGCGGGCGGACTTCATCACGCTGGCCGTCCGGACCGGCGGGCAGGGGCCAAAAGGCATCAGCCTGATCGTCTTCCCCACCGACACGAAGGGCTTCAGCGTGGGGCGGGCGCTCGACAAGCTGG
This sequence comes from Candidatus Rokuibacteriota bacterium, assembly GCA_016177555.1. The sequence continues at coordinate 3,367 of JACOVB010000028.1, read as the reverse complement.
GCGCCCGGGCCAGCGACACCGCGGAGCTGTCCTTCGACGGCTGCCGCGTGCCGGCCCGAAACCTCATCGGCGAGGAGGGCAAGGGCTTCCAGTACATCCTCGACCACTTCCAGGGGGAGCGGCTGGTGCTCGCCTCGTTCGCCAACGGCTTCATGCAGGTCGCGTGGGAGGAGGCGCTCAAGTACGGGCGCGCCCGCGAGGTGTTCGGCAAGGCCATCCTCCAGCACCAGGTCTGGCGCCACCGGCTGGCTGACATCCGGACCCAGATGGAGGCCTCCCGCCAGCTCACCTACTACGCCTGCGACCGCATGGTGACCACGGGCAAGGCGCACAAGGAGATCTCCATGGCGAAGCTCTTCGCCACCGAGACGGTGAAGAAGGTGGTCGGCGAGGTGTTCCAGCTCCACGGCGGCTACGCGAACATCGAGGAGTTCCCCATCTGCCGCCTCTACCGGGACGTCTCCGGGTTCACCATCGGCGCCGGCACCAGCGAGATCATGCGCGAGATCATCGCCGCCGAGGAGCGCCTGTGACGAACGCGGTCATCATCGGCGTCGGCCAGACGGCCTACGAGCCCGCCAAGCCGTCCCAGGCCATCCCCGAGATGGTGCTCGAGGCCGTGGAGCGGGCCCTGGCGGATGCGCGCATCGGCATGGAGGCGATCGACGCCGTCGTCACCGCCTCCGTGGACCTCTGGGACGGACGCACGGCCTCCAATATCCAGGTGACTGAGGTGGTCGGCGCGGTGATGAAGCCGGAAGCCCGCGTCGCCGGCGACGGGTTGCTCGCCGCCATCCACGCGGCGATGACGGTCGGGGCCGGTGCCTACGGCGCGGTCCTCGTGGCGGCCCATTGCAAGATGTCCGAGGGGCAGCACTGGACTTGCTCGAACTGGGCGGTGGACCCCATCTGCCAGCAGCCGCTGGGGCTCGACTTCCTCTCGGCGGCAGGGCTCCAGGCGCGCGCCTACGAGCAGCGCCACGGCGTGGGCGCCTCCCACTGGGCGCGTGTCGTCGAGAAGAACGCGCGGAACGCGCGCGCCAATCCGCTGGCTCCCCGCGGCCCTGACCGCTCCGCCGCCGACGTGCTGGCGTCTGCCGTGATCGCCGATCCGCTGCGGGCGCTTGACGCGGCGCCGGCCACCGATGGCGCCTGCGTGCTGATCCTGGCGAGCCCCGAGCGCGCCCGGAGCCTCGGGAGCGACAAGCCCGTGGCGCTGCTGGGAGCGGGGTATGCGTGTGAAGCCCACTATCTCGGCGACAGGGATCTGACCGCGACGGATGCGCTCGGCGCCGCGAGCGGCCGCGCCTATACCATGGCGGGAATCGAAAGCCCGCTTCGAGACGTCCAGGTGGTCGAGTGCTCGGAGGCCTTCTCCTACCAGGAGCTGCTCTGGTCAGAGGGACTCGGGCTCTGTGGTCCCGGCCAAGGCGCACGGCTCCTCGAGGAGGGGATCACCCTCCCGGGCGGCCGGCTCCCGGTGAATCCCTCGGGCGGCATGCTCGGCGGCTCCCCGTTCGTCGTCGCGGGGCTGGCGCGGCTCGCCGAGGCGGTGCTCCAGGCGCGCGGCGACGCCGCCGGCCGCCAGGTGGCGGGCGTGCGTCGCGCCATCGCGCATGGCACGCATGGTCCCGCAGGGCAGCATCACTCGGTTGTCGTGGTGGGGGCGTGAGATGAAGTGGCGCCGCCGCGTGGCCGTGATCGGGACCGGGCAAACCGTGCACACCCGCAAGCGCGACGACGTGAGCCAGCAGGAGATGGTGCGCGAGGCGGCGCGTCGCGCGCTGGCGGATGCCGAGATGACCGCCCGCGACATCGACGCCGTGGTCCTCGCCAACATGGAGCTCTTCGAGGGGCGGGCGCTGCCGGAGCTCTGGTGCGCCGAGGGCGCCGCGGGGGCAGGCAAGCCCGTGCTCAAGATCGCCACGGGCGGCACCTCCGGCACCTCGGGCGCCATCGCGGGGGCGCTCCAGGTGGCCTCGGGGATGTTCGACACGGTCCTCGTCGTCGGCTTCGAGAAGCAGTCCGAGGGACACACCTCGGCCGGCATGGCGCTCACCGATCCCATGTGGGACCGCCATGTGGCCTCGGCCGCCATCGGCAACTTCGCGCTCTCCATCTCGCAGTACATGGCCGCGCGCGGCGTGACCGCGGAGCAGGCGGCGCGCGTGGCGGTCAAGGCGCGGCGGAACGCCGCCAACAACCCGTACGCGCATCTCCAGCAGCCCGGCCTCACGGTGGAGCAGGTGCTCGCCTCCAGCGTGCTCGCCTGGCCCGTGCACATGCTCGAGATGTGCCCGACGTCAGATGGAGCGTGTGCGCTGGTCTACGCGGCGGAGGACGTGGCCAGGCGCAGGTGCCCGAGGCCAGCCTGGGTGAGCGCGGTGGCCACGCGCCATGACCAGCCGTATATCGGTGACCTCGACATGCGGCTTGCGACCATGCGGACGCTCAGAAGCGCCGCGCGGGAGGCCTATGCGCAGGCGGGTGTCACGGAGCCCCTCAAGGAATTCGATGTCGCCGAGATCTACGAGCCGGTGTCCTACGCCGAGCTCGCCTGGTACGAGGCGCTCGGCTTCTGTCCGGACGGCGAGGCGGGCCGGCTCATCGAGGACGGTGTCACCGCCATGGATGGCGAGCTTCCCGTGAACCCGTCCGGCGGCGTGCTCTCCACCAACCCCATCGGGGCCTCGGGCGTGATCCGCACCGCCGAGGCCGCGCTGCAGATCCACGGCAAGGGCGACACGCGGCAGGTGGACGGCGCGAGCCTCGCCCTCGTGACGGGCTACGGCGTCTACGCGTGGTCGGACGTGCTCATCCTGTCGAGTGATCCAGGCTGACGCATGCCTCAGCCGCTCTTGCGCGTCCAGGCCTTGCTCGACCTCAACTGGCGCTACTCCGCCGGAAGCCACTTCACCCGCTTCTTCCAGGCGCTCAAGGACGACGGCGTCATCCTGGCGCTCCGCTGCCCGGCCTGCCGCCGCGTCTATCTCCCGCCGCGCCCGGTTTGCGGCAACTGCTTCCGCCGCATGGAGGAGTGGGTGCCGGTGGGCCCCCGGGGAACGCTCCGGGCCTTCACCGTGGTCCACTTTCCCTTCCTCGATCCCACCACGGGCCAGGCGCGTCCCGTCCCCTTCGGCATGGGGCTCATCCAGCTCGACGGCGCCGACACGACACTGAACCACTATCTTGACGAGACCGACCTCGGCCGACTGCGGCTCGGGCTCCGCGTGGACGCCGTGTTCAAGGAGCCGCGCGAGGGCAACATGGGCGACATCCGCCTCTTCAGGGTGCTCGCGCCATGAGCGAGCCCCTGATCATTCCCGGCACCATCACCATCCCCTTCAGCTATGCGGCGGGGGCCGCG
>JACOVB010000461.1 GCA_016177555.1 Candidatus Rokuibacteriota bacterium | reverse complement strand
GCGCGGGTGGCCGAGGGCCGCTGGCTCGGCGAGGCCGCGGGCGTCCACGCCATGATGGACTGCTCCGACGGCATCGCCACCGACCTGGGCCACATCTGCCGCGAGAGCGGCGTGGGGGCGCGCGTCCGCATCGACCGCCTCCCGGTGGCTGAGGCGGCGCGGGAGGCGGCGCGCACCCTCGGGCGGGATCCCATCGAGTGGGCGGCCGCGGGTGGCGAGGACTACGAGCTCCTCCTGACCTGCGATCCCGCGTCTGCCGGTGCACTGGCGGCGGGGTTGCGAGCGGCCACGGGCACGGCCCTCACCGTCATCGGCGAGATCGACGGATCCGCGACGGGGATCATCTGGGTGGAGCCCGATGGCCGGCCCGTGGAGATCCGGCCCGGCTACGAGCACTTCAGTGGATAACCTCACCGCCCTCGGGCTGGTGGGGCTCGTCGGGCTGGTGCTGCTCTCGGCGCTCCTGACCGGCGCCGAGGCGGCGTTCTTCTCCCTCGGACGCGCCCGGCTGCGGCGGCTGGCCGAGCAGCAAGGCTCGGAGGCCGCATCGCTCGCGCCCCTGCTCCAGCGGCCCCACGATCTCCTGGTGACGCTCCTGGTGGGCATCACCGTCATCAACATCGGCGCCTCGGCGCTGGCCGCAACGGTGGCCGAGAGGCTCTTCGGCCCGGCCGGGCTCGCCGTCGCCATCGTCGGCATGATCTTCCTGCTGAGCGTCTTCGGCGAGGTCCTGCCCATGACGCTTGCCGTGGAGCACCCCGAGCGGTTCTCGGCGTGGGTGAGCCGGCCGGTGGCCTGGCTCTCCGTGCTGCTGGCGCCGGTGCGCGTGATCCTCGGTAGCTTCACGGTGCTCACGCTACGGGTGATCGGGTCGGAGCGCGCGCGCGGCGGGCCCGAGATCTCTGAGGAGGAGCTGCGGACCATGGTGGACGTGGGCACCCGCGAGGGTGTCGTGGAGCGCACCGAGCGGGAGATGATCCACCGGGTCTTCGAGCTCGAGGACACACTCGTGCGCGAGGTGATGGTGCCGCGCCCGGACATGTTCTGCCTGGACGTGGCCACGCCGCGCGAACGAGTCCTGGATCTCCTCCGGGAGAACCTCCTCTCGCGCGTGCCCGTCTTCGAGGGAACGATTGACCAGATCGTCGGAGTGCTCTACACCAAGGATCTCCTGCCCCACCTCCAGGGGCTCCCGGCCGACTTCGACCTGCGTGCCCGCCTGCACCCGCCCTACTTCGTCCCAGAGTCCAAGCGGGCGGACGCGCTGCTTCGCGAGTTCCAGGCAAAGAGGCTTCACCTGGCCATTGTCGTCGACGAGTACGGCGGCACCGCGGGCCTTGTGGCCCTCGAGGACCTCCTGGAAGAGCTGGTGGGCGAGATCCGAGATGAGTTCGACGAGGAGGAGCGCCTGATCCATCCTGTGGCCCCTGGCACCTTCCGCGTCTCGGGCAAGCTGCCCATCGACGAGCTGAACGCCGCCACGGGGCTCAGCGTCTCCAACGAGGCGTACGACACGGTGGGGGGCTGGGTCCTCGATCTCTTCGGGCGCATCCCTCACAAGGGGGAGAAGACCGAGACGCCCGCCGTGGCGGTCACCGTCGAGAAGGTCGAGCGGACGCGCGTCGTGGAGGTGCTGGTGCGGCTCAGGGGCACACCAGACCGCCCGGAGGCCGGGTGAACATCTACTTCTGGGTCATCGTGCTGGCCCTGGTCGTCACGGCGCTCTTCTCGGCGGCGGAGATGGCCTTCATTGCCGCCAACCGGGTGCGCCTGCGCCACCTGGCCGAGGGGGGTGACCGGACCGCAGCACGCTACCTCGAGTCCTTCCGGCGGCCCGAGCGCGTCCTGTCCACCGCCATGATGGGCGTGACGATCGCCGAGATCACGGCTTCGTCGGTGGCCACGTGGGCCCTGCTCCCGCTCGTTGGCGGGGCGGCGGCCCTGGTCGTCACGCTCGCGCTCACGCCCCTGATGCTGGTGTTCGGCGAGGTGATCCCCAAGGCGGTGGCGCAGGAGTGGGCGACGGCCCTGATCCGGCACCTCTTCCGGCCGATCGAGCTGGCGAGCTATCTGCTCAAGCCGCTCACGTGGGGGTCCAGCGCCGTCGTGGGCGTCGCCTTGGCGCTCCTCGGACGCCAACCCTCCGCCGCCAGGCATTTCGTCTCGCGCGAGGAGCTCAAGCTCCTGCTCCAGATGGAGCCGGAAGAGGCCGCCGTGAGCACCTCCGAGGCCGAGATGATCGACAAGATCTTCGACCTGGGGGAGACGGCCGTGCGCGAGGTCATGGTCCCGCTGGTGGACGTGGCGGCGCTGCCGGAGACAGCCACGCCCGACGAGGCCGTGCGGCTCATGAGCGAGCGTGGCTTCTCGCGCGTCCCCGTCTTCACGGACCGCGTCTTCAACCTGGTCGGCGTGGTGACGGCCATGGATCTCCTCAGTCGCGGAGCCGTGGCCCCGGACCTCCGCTCGCTGATGCGCCCGGCCACCTACGCGCCGGAGACGAAGCGCATCGACGATCTCCTGCGTGAGATGCAAAAGGGACGGGTGCAGCTCGCGGTCGTGGTGGACGAGTACGGGGGCGCGGTCGGAATCGTCACCGTGGAGGACATCGTCGAGGAGATCGTGGGCGAGATCCAGGACGAGCACGACCGCGCTCCGGCCATGGTGGAGCGTCTCCCGGACGGCAGCTACCGCGTCGCCGGGCGCGTCGGGATCGACGAGCTGAACGACTCCCTCGACTGGGAGCTGCCCAAGGGCGACTTCGAGACCGTCGCGGGGCTCGTCCTCGCGACGGTGCACCGTATCCCGGCCATCGGCGAGGAATTGCAGGTGGGCCGCCACAGCTTCACCGTGCTCGAGGTCGACGAGCGCCGGGTGCTGACCGTCCGCATCACGCCGCCCGCGCCCGGAGCGCCATGAGCAGCCCCCCCCACGCGGGCTTCACGGTAACATAGAGGCCCCGGTGATGCGGACGCCCCGATGAGCCCCAAGGGCGCGAAGAGGCCCCGGTGATGCGGACGCCCCGATGAGCCCCAAGGGGGCGAAGAGGCCCCGGTGATGCGGACGCCCCGATGAGCCCCAAGGGGGCGAAGAGGCCCAACCGCCAAACCGAAGTCATCCACATTCAACCAACATAAAGGAGGCAACGCCGATGGCAGGACGCATGGTGGAGTTCCCGAGCAACGGGAAGGCGACTCAGGGCTACCTGGCGACCCCGGCAGCGGGCAACGGGCCGGGCGTGCTGGTGATCCAGGAGTGGTGGGGGCTGGTCGGGCACATCAAGAGCGTCTGTGACCGGTTCGCGGTCGCGGGCTTCTCCGCGCTGGCCCCGGACCTCTACCACGGGAAGACGGCCTCCGAGCCGGATGCGGCGGGCAAGCTCTTCATGGCGCTCAACATCGCCCAGGCGGAGAAGGACCTCTCGGGAGCGGCAAAGTATCTCGCCGGGTTCTCGGGCACCACCAGGCTCGGCGCGGTGGGCTTCTGCATGGGCGGCCAGCTCGCCCTCTTCGCGGGCTGCACCAATCCGAGCATCGGGGCGGTGGTGAACTTCTACGGCATCCATCCGAACGTCAAGCCCGACTACAGCCGGCTGGCGGGCCCCATGCTCGGGCTTTTCGCCGAGAAGGACCAGTTCGTCAATCCCTCTGCGGCGCTCCATCTGGACGTGGAGATCAAGGCGGCGGGCAAGCAGTCCGAGATCCACATCTACCCCGGCGTGGATCACGCCTTCTTCAACGACGAGCGGGTCGACGTCTACAACAAGGCCGCAGCCGAGGATGCCTGGAAGCGCACCCTCGCCCATTTCCAGGCCCACCTGAAGTAGGAGCGCCCGGCGAGGGAGCGGCCCCGTGCCGCTTCCTCGCCGCGTTCCCCCCTCGCCCACGCCACGTCCGTGCCCCTCATGTCCGACACGACCCTGGGAGCGGTGTACGCGCTCGGCTCGGGCTTGACCTGGGCCGTGACAATGTTCGTGGCAGGCCTCAAGCACGGCGGCGTCACGGTGGCCACCGTGCTCTCCTCGACCGCCCCCTTGTTCGCCCTGCCGCTGGGCGTCGTGTTCCTCGGCGAGCCGGCCCCGCGCCGCGCCATCCTCGGCACGCTCGTGACCTTGGGTGGCATCGCAGTGCTCCAGCTTTGAGACGCCAGGCCGCGCGCCCCGGCCGCCGGTGCTATACTGCGGGGCGATGGGACAGATCAGACTCTCATCCGATCTCGATCACAAGGTCCGGGCTGGCCGGAGTCCCATCACCGTGGACGAGTTCCTGGCTCGTTTCCCCGAGGTCCCCACCGATCTGAGGGACGAGGCCGTCCTCCAGGAGTACGTGGCGACCTTCGGCCCCCTCCTGCGCGTGGCCCAGAAGCCCAGTCCGTGCATGGGCACGGGGGGCGACGCTCCGCACATGTTCTACACCCGCCTCGTCAACGACCTGGCGATTTACGGGATCGGCCTGGCGAAACGCGACCGGACCCTGGCCCGCCTCGGGAAACTCCTCGAGGAATACCGCAGGCAGCCGGCGACGTTCGCCTGCACGCTGGTGCCGAGGCGGGCCCCGGGAGCACCGCGGACCGGCTGCGCCTGACCCGGTCGACGCTCTCGCCACGGCCGTTCCCTCTCAGCGGGCGTGGACAAAAAAAGGGGGCGGCCTCGGCCACCCCCCGTTTCGATCGCGCCGCTGGCCTAGCCTGCCGCTGCGGCGGCCTTTTTCTTCCTGCCCTTCCGCGCTGCGGCCCCCGCCTCGCCCTTGGGAGCCTTCTCGGCCTTGGCACCCTTCCTGCCCTTGTCCTTCGGCGTCTCGGGCCGGTCCACCAGCTCGAGGAGCACCATCTGCGCCCGGTCACCGGGGCGCGTCCCCGCCTTGACGATGCGCGTGTAGCCACCATGCCGGTCCCCGAAGCGGGCTGCGATGGTGTCGAAGAGCTTCTTGACGACGAGCGGGTCAGGCACCATGGCCAGCACCTGGCGCCGCGCGTGGAGCGACTCCCGCTTGGCGAGTGTGACCATCCGGTCGGCGAGTCCGCGAACCGCCTTGGCCTTGGCCTCGGTCGTGGTGATGCGCTCGTGCCGGAACAGGGCGACCAGCAGGTTGCGGAAGAGCGCCCACCGGTGGGCCGTGACGCGCCCGAGCTTGAACCCGGCCTTGCCGTGCCTCATGTGGCCCCTCCCCGCCCGAGCGCGCCCAGCACGTTCGGGTCGATGCGCATTCCGAGCGAGAGGCCCAGCCCCGCCAGCGCGGTCTTGATCTCATCGATGGACTTGGTGCCCAGGTTCTTGACCTGCTCGAGGTCCTCATCGATCTTCTGCACGAGGTCGGCGACCGTCACGATCTCCGCGTTTCGCAGGGCGTTGATCGCCCGCGCCGGGAGCGGGAGCTCCTCGAGGGTCTTGCTCAGGCTCTCCTGGAGGAAACCCTGACCCGATGCCTCGATCTCCTCGTCCTCCTCGGGACGCCCCTCCGGTGCCAGCAGTGCGAACTGGTCGCGCATGTGGGCCGCCGCCCGCGTCAGCGCCTCGTCGGGGGAGACAGCCCCGTTGGTCCAGATTTCGACGATGAGCCGCTCGTAGTCCGTGATCTTGCCGAGGCGGGCATTCTCCACGCCGTACGACACCTTCTGGATGGGTGAGAAGGCAGCATCCATGGGAATCGCGCCCGCAGGGATGGTTCCGGGGCTGTGCTTGTCGGCCGCGACGTAGCCGCGACCGATGCCGATGCCGAGCTCGATGGCGAGCGACCCGCCCTGGTCAAGCGTCGCGATGTGCAGCTCCGGGTTCAGCACCTCGATCCCGGTGGCCTCCGACACATCAGCGCCGGTGACCTCCTTCGGCCCCTTGGCCTCCAGCCGCGTCGTCATCGGCTCGCCCGACGGCACGTTGACGGCGAGCTTCCGGAGGTTCAGCAGCACGTCCAGCGTGTCCTCCTGCACCCCCGGGATGTGAGCCTCCTGGTCCCGGGTACCCTCGACCCGCACCCACGCGACGGCCGCTCCGGGGATGATCGACAGGAGGGTCCGCCGCAGCGAGTTGCCCACGGTGAGCGCGTACCCCTTCTCGAACGGCTCAGCCACGAGCCGGCCGTACCGGTCGGTGTTGATCTCCCACTCGATGTGCTTGGGCCTTTGAAACGGAATCCTTGCCATGATCTCCTACTTTGAGAACAGCTCGACGATCAGCTGCTCCTGCACGGGGATCTGGATGTCCTCCCGCATCGGGAGGCCTCGCACGGTCCCCTTCTTGTCGTTGACGTCCACCTCGAGCCACGGCGGCACCGCCGCGCGGCCGGCGGCGAGATTGTCCGCAGCGCGCTCCGCCATCTTGGATCTCGGCCGGAGCTGAACGACCTCACCCACCTTCACGATGTACGAGGGGACGGATACCTTCCGTCCGTTGATCTGGAAGTGCCCGTGGGCGACCATCTGTCTTGACTCCCGGCGAGAGGCCGCCATCCCCAGGCGGAACACCACGTTGTCCAGCCGCCGCTCGAGCAGCTTGAGCAGGTTCTCGCCGGTGATCCCCCTCTCGCGCTCCGCCCGTTCGAAGTACCGGCGGAACTGGCTCTCGAGAACACCGTAGATGTTCTTGGCCTTCTGCTTCTCCCGGAGCTGCACCCCGTAGGGCGTGACCTTGGTCCGGCTGAGCCCGTGCTGGCCCGGGGGATAGTTCCGCCGCTCGATGGCGCACTTCTCGGTGAAGCAGCGCGCCCCCTTCAGGAACAGCTTGATCCCCTCGCGCCGGCACTGCCGGCAGACCGCCGCTCGATATCTGGCCACCCCTGGTCCTCCCTACACCCGCCGCCGCTTCGGCGGACGGCAGCCGTTGTGCGGAATCGGCGTCACATCCCGGATCGCGGTCACCTCGAGGCCCACCGCCTGGAGGGACCGGATGGCCGCCTCGCGGCCCGCACCAGGGCCCTTGACGAACACCTCCACCTGCTTGAGCCCCATGTCCATGGCCTTCCGGGCCGCGTTCTCGGCAGCCGTCTGCGCGGCGAACGGCGTGCTCTTGCGCGAACCCTTGAAGCCCACGCTCCCGGCACTGGCCCAGGAGACGACGTTGCCCGTCTTGTCGGTGAGCGTCACGATCGTGTTGTTGAAGGTGGCCTGGACGTGAGCGATCCCCACGCGGACCTCCTTCCGCTCTCGCTTACGGCTGCCCTTGCGGGGCGCCGCCGGTTTCTCCTCTGGGACGTCAGCCATATCAGCGGCTCCCTATTTCTTCGGCGCAGCGGCGGGAGCGGCGGCGACAGGCTTCTTCTTGACCATGACGCCTTTGCTCCGGCCCTTGCGGGTACGGGCGTTGGTGTGGGTGCGCTGGCCTCGCACGGGCAAGCCCTTGCGGTGGCGAATCCCGCGGTAGCAGCCGATGTCCATCAGCCGCTTCACGTTCATGGCCACCTCGCGGCGGAGGTCCCCCTCCACCTTGTACTCCCGCTCGATGATCTCGCGGATGCGGGCCGTTTCCTCATCGGTCCAGCTCTTGACCCGCTTGTTGGAGTCCACCCGGGCCTCGGCGAAGATCTTCTTCGCAGAGGGGATCCCGATCCCGTAGATGTACTGGATCGCGATCTCCCCGCGTTTGTCCCGCGGCAAATCCACTCCGGCGATGCGTGCCATATAGGCTGTCTCCATGGCGCAGGCGGGCGTGAGCCCGTCCGCGCCCCTCCGGGGCTACCCCTGTCTCTGCTTGTGGCGAGGGTTCTTGCAGATGATGCGGACGCGTCCCTGCCGCCGCACGATCTTACAGTTCTCGCAGCGCACCTTGATCGACGGTCTGACTTTCATTGCTCTCCCTGCTCACTTGAACCGGTAGGTGATGCGGCCCCGCGTCAGGTCATAGGGGGACAGCTCCACCTTCACCTTGTCCCCCGGCAGGATCCGGATGAAGTTCATCCGCATCTTGCCGGACACATGGGCCAGCACCCGGTGCCCGTTCTCGAGCTCGACCCGGAACATGGCATTGGGCAGGGGCTCGACGACGGTTCCCTCCACCTCGATCGCGTCTTCCTTGGTCATCCGATCCTCACACCGACGCCCCCGGCTCCACGCGCGTCAGGATCTCTGGGCCGTTCTCCGTGATGGCGATGGTGTCCTCGAAGTGAGCGGCCAGGCCGCCGTCCTCGGTGACCGCCGTCCAGCGGTCTTCGAGGATGCGGACCTCCCAGGATCCCATGGTCACCATCGGCTCGATGGCCAGCACCATGCCGGCCTTGAGCCCTGGGCCGCGCCCGGGCTCCCCGAAGTTCGGCACCTGCGGATCCTCGTGGAGCTGCCGCCCGATACCGTGGCCCACGAAGGCCCGCACCACCCCGAAGCCGTGGCTCTCGCAATGGCTCTGCACGGCGTGCGAGATGTCGCCGAGGCGGTTGCCGGGACGGCACTGGACGATGGCCTTGTCGAGGCTCTCGCGCGTCACGTCGAGGAGCTCCTGCACCCGCGGCGGGACGGCGCCCACCGCCAGCGTGATGGCGCAGTCGGCGTAGTACCCCTCGACGATGCAGCCCAGGTCCAGCCCGATGATGTCCCCCTCGGCGAGGCGGCGCTTCTCCGACGGGATGCCGTGGACGACCTCCTGGTTGATGGATGTGCACACCGTCGCCGGGTAGCCCCGGTATCCCTTGAAGGCCGACTGGGCGCCGCGCGCCACGATGAAGGCCTCCACGTCGACGTCGATCTCCTTGGTCGTCACCCCCGGCCGGACCAGAACCGGGAGCCGCTCCTTGACCGCGGCAAGGATCTGCCCGCCGGCCCGCATGTGGGCCAGCTCGCGCGCAGACTTCAGCACGATCATGCCGCGCCGGTTCCTCGCACGGCCTTCCGGATGCCGGCCGTCACATCGTCCATGGCGCCTTCGCCGCGCACGGCGGCCAGCAAACCCCCGCGCTCGTAGTACGCCAGGAGCGGCGCCGTCTGCTTCTCGTAGACATCCAGCCGCCGTGCCACCGCGGCGGGGGCATCATCCTCGCGCTGGTAGAGCTCGCCCTTGCAGGCGTCGCAGCGATCCGACGTCTGCGACGGCGCCGATACCAGGTGGTAGGCCGCGCCGCAACGGCGGCAGACACGTCGCCCGGTGAGCCGGCGCAGCAGCTCCGCGCGGGACACGTCCAGAAACGCCACGCGGTCCAGCGAAAGCCCCTGCTTGCCGAGGATCCGGCCCAGGGCCTCGGCCTGGGCCACGGTACGGGGGAAGCCATCCAGCACGAACCCCTTCTTGGCATCCGGACGCGCGAGGCGCTCGGCCACGAGCCCGATCACCACCCCATCCGGAACCAGCGCCCCCGTGTCCATGTAGCGCTTGGCCTCGATCCCGAGCGGACTCCCGTGCGCCGCTGCCTCGCGCAGCATGTCTCCCGTGGCGATCTGGGGGACGCCCCACTCCACGGCCAGGTGCCGGGCCTGCGTCCCCTTGCCCGAGCCGGGGGCTCCCAGGAGGATCATCCGGTTGCTCACGCCCGCGCCTTCGCCTTCTTCCGGAGGAATCCCTCGTAGTTCCGCATCAGGAGGTGCGACTCCATCTGTCGCACCGTGTCCAGCGCCACGCCCACGACGATGAGGAGACTCGTCCCGCCGAAGTAAAACGGGGTGTTGAACCAGCGAATGAGAAAGTCCGGAAGCACCGAGATGAGCGCCAGGAACACGGCCCCCGGCAGCGTGATCCGGGTCAGCGTCCGATCGATGTACTCCGCCGTCTTCTTGCCCGGCCGCACGCCGGGGATGAAGCCGCCGTACTTCTTCATGTTGTCGGCGAGATCGATCGGGTTGAACACGATCGCCGTGTAGAAGTACGCGAAGAAGATGATGAGGCCGGAGTACAGAAGCGTGTAGGTGAACTGGCCCGGCGACAGCGCTTCGGAGATCCCCTGCATCCACGGATGCTGGATGAAACGGGTGAGCGTCGCCGGGAACAGGATCAGGGACGAGGCGAAGATCACCGGAATGACGCCCGCCGTGTTCACGCGCAGTGGGATGTGGGTGGACTGTCCCCCGTAGATCCGCCGGCCCACGACCCGCTTGGCGTACTGCACCGGGATCTTCCGCTGGCCCTCCTGCATGACGACGACCGCCGCGGTCACGGCGACCATCATGATGAGGAGACCCAGGAAAACGAACAGCTTGAGCTCGCCTGTGAAGATCAGAGTGTAGGACGACACGATCGCCGAGGGCAGCCGCACCACGATGCCGGCGAAGATGATGAGCGAGATGCCGTTGCCGATCCCCTTCTCGGAGATCTGCTCGCCCAGCCACATGATGAGCGCGGTCCCGGTGGTGAGCGTGATCATCGTGAGCAGCCGGAAGCCCCATCCCGGATCGGGGACGATGACCCCGCCGCCGGGGCTCCGCATGCTCTCCAGACCCACCGCGATGCCGAAGGACTGCACGAGCGACAGCACGACCGTGCCGTACCGGGTGTACTGGGTGATCTTCTTCCTCCCTGCCTCCCCTTCCTTGGCGAGCCGCTCGAGGGCGGGGATCACCACGGTCAGGAGCTGCAGGATAATGGACGCCGAGATGTACGGCATGATGCCGAGGGCGAACACGGTGAGCCGCCGCAGATTGCCCCCGGAGAACAGGTCGACCATGCCCAGGAGCGTGCCCTGGACCTGGTCGAAGAACTGGGCGAGCGCCGCTCCGTCGATCCCTGGCGTCGGGACGTGCGCGCCGAGACGGTAGGCGGCCAGCAGTCCCAGGGTCATCAGCACGCGACGCTTGAGCTCCGGAATCTTGAAGATGTTCCCGAAGCTCTGCAGGCCCTCGATCATCCGCGCAGTACCTCGACACGGCCGCCCGCGGCCTCGACCTTGCGGCGCGCCGATTCACTGATCTTGTGGGCGCGCACGGTGAGGGCGTGAGAGACGTCACCCTCGCCCAGGATCTTCACGGCGCCGCGATCGGCCTTCTTGATCAGCCGCGCCTGGAGCAGGCTGTCCGGATCCACCACGCTGCCGGCGGCGAAGCGCGCCACCACGTCCTTGAGGTTGACGATCGCGAACTCGGTCTTGCCCCCGTAGGGAACGAAGCCGCGCTTGGGCAGCCGCCGATACAGCGGCATCTGCCCACCCTCGAAACCCGGCCGGGCGCCGCCGCCGGAGCGGGCCTTTTGGCCCTTGTGCCCCTTGCCGGCGGTCTTGCCGTGGCCGGACCCGGGCCCGCGGCCGATCCGCTTTCGCTTCTTCGTGGAACCGGGCGCCGGACGGAGATCTTCCAGTCTCATGCCTCGTCCACCTTGAGGCAGAATCCCACCGCCTTGATCATGCCCCGGATCGTCGGGGTGTCGTCGTGCTCCACCGTGTGCCGAATGCGGTG
>JACOVB010000460.1 GCA_016177555.1 Candidatus Rokuibacteriota bacterium | reverse complement strand
GGTCCGTGCCGGGCTGGCGGATCTCCTCACGGCGGACGGGCATGCGGTCATCGAGGCAGGCGATGGCCCCGAGGCGCTGGCACGGCTGAATGCCGGCGAGTGGGTCGATCTGGTGCTCACGGACCTCGGCATGCCCGGGATGACGGGCTGGGATGTTGCGCGCGCGATCAAGGCCCGGTGGCCCGGGCTGCCCGTGGGGCTCGTCACCGGGTGGACAAGCGAGGTCGAGGCGGCCTCGGCAGACCACGCCCTGGTGGACTTCGTGCTCGCCAAGCCCCTGGACCGCGAAGCGTTGCGTCAGGCCCTGGCGCCGTCGCCCCGGGGCCACGTGCCCGCTTTCCCGAAGCGCGAAGCGATCCCCAGGCAGATCCCGCATGTGAACTGACCTACGGCGCGGTGGCGCCATGCTCAGGTGGCACCTTCGCGCAAGAGCGCCTGGGTGCGGTCACGGACGTCGTCGAGCGTGAAGGGTTTGAGGAGACAGGGGGCGCGAGTGCGCTCGAGAAACTGCTCGGTCTCGGGCTCGAAGGCACTGCCGGTCACGAACAGGATCCGACGGCACAGCGCCGGGTGCGAGCCCTCCAGGGCGGCGTAGAGTCCTGGCCCATCCAGGTTCGGCATCCGCATGTCGCACACAATGAGATCGTAGGAGCGCTGCTGGATCGTGGCCAGGGCCTGGCGCCCGTCCGCGGCCGAGTCGACCTCATGTCCGCCGGCCGTCAGGATCGCGGTGAGGATCTCCACGATCCAGGGCTCGTCATCCACGACGAGGATGTGTTTCCCGCGGATCGGTTCAGGCGGGGGGCGCGGTTCCACGGGGGTACCGTCAGTCGCCCGCAAGCGCGCGCCGTGCGTCACGGTCGGCCGTGACCCACTGAACGCCGCACTCCTCAAGCAGTTCGACGAGGATCATGGCGTCGATGGTATCACCGGACCGAGCGCTCCGGCTACGAGCACCGCGAGGTGTCCGATCTCGAACGCCTCCTCGAGGAGGCCCGGGGCGCCCGCACCCGCCTGATCGTCACCGACGGCGTCTGCTCCATGGACGGCGACGTCGCGCCGCTCGCGGGGATCTGCGCGCTGGCGGAGCGACACGACGCGCGGGTCATGGGTGGATGACCGCCATGCCACGGGCTGACTCGGCCAACCGGGCGCGGCCCGCCCGAGCACCGCGGGGTCCCCGGGCGCGTGGACATTGAGTTGGACACCACAGGATGACGGTCCGGCCGCCCACCGCCTCGTGGCGAGCGCCTGCGGGGTGTGCGAACCGGCTCGAAGCGAAAGCGACGGAACGGGCGCCGATGTGTCATACTGTCCCGGTCTGGCCCGGTCGTCGGCTCATCGTGGACCCCTCCTCGCCAGACCACATCCCTGGCGCCCCCTTCCGCGTTCCAGGGGGTGTCTTTATCAGCGGGAGATCTACCCGGAGGTACACGATGGCGCACAAGCTCTTCATCGGAGGCCTGTCGTTCTCCACATCCGACGACCGTCTGCGCGAGCTGTTCGCGCAGGTCGGCGGGGTCGAATCGGCTGCGGTCGTGATGGACCGCGAGACGGGACGCTCGCGGGGGTTCGGGTTCGTCGAGATGGCGACGGCCGAGGAGGCCGACGCGGCGGTCAAGAAGTACAACGGGCAGGAAGTGGACGGCCGGACACTCAAGGTCGAGCTCGCGAACTCCGCGGGGTCGGGCGGTGGTCGGGGCGGCGGTGGTCGGGGCGGCGGCTATCGCAGCGGCGGCGGCGGATCCGGCGGCGGTCGCTGGTAGCCGGGAGCGTCCGATGCAAGTGGTGGCCTTCTCGACGCCGGCGGACCCGTCCTGGCGCTGGCGGATTGTCAACTACGCGGGGGAGAGCGTCGCGGAATCGCACGACACCTTCGCGACGATCTCTGCGGCCGTGGCCGGAGGCACGAAGCGCCTCATCGAGATGAACGTCGTGGATCGCTCAGAGCCCGTCCGGGCCTACCGGTCAACCTCTCACCTGAGGCACCGCTGAATGAGGATCGAGGTCTTCGACAACCAGATCGAGGCCGCGCTCAAGGCGCTCAAGAAACACATGCTGAAGGACGGCCTCTTTCAGGAGATGAAGCGGCGCGAGCACTACGAGAAGCCGTCGGTCAAGCGGAAGCGCAAGCAGGCGCAGGCGCGGAAGAAACGGCGGCGGGCGCTGCAGCGCGCTGGCAGTCTGGAACGCGACTGATCCCGGGGTGTGATGACGTGGCGCATCAGCGCGCCAGGCCTGGGCCGACCTCCTGCCCGGATCGTGCCCATATCTGCCCCCCGGGCAAGGCGCTGAGGACGTAGATCCTCGAGAGGAGACGGCGATGGGGCACGGCTTCGCGTTGTTCGCCGGCACGGCACCCGAGGTCATCCGCGCGTCAGCGCGGGAGGCCGAGGCGCTCGGGTACAGCTCCTTCTGGGTGAACCATCCCGGCGCGACCGATGGACTGGTGGCGCTCGCGGTGGCGGCGGGGGAGACACGGCGTCTCGAGATCGGGATCGGGGTGATTCCGCTCCACACGCGCGGACCAGCGAGCATCGTGCAGGGCGTGCGCGCCAATGCCCTTTCCCTGGACCGTCTTCTCCTCGGGGTGGGAAGCGCGAACCCGGGGGCCCTCAGACG
>JACOVB010000448.1 GCA_016177555.1 Candidatus Rokuibacteriota bacterium | reverse complement strand
CGAAGGTCCTCGAGCAGGCCATGGGGACGGAGGCCTTCGCCAAGGCGATCGGCACGCAGCTCGAGGGATTCCTCAACGCCGCGAGCCCGGCGAAGAAGGCCGCCGAGCAGCACATGGAGGCGACGCTCGGCGGGCTCGGGATCCCCTCCCGGAGCCAGGTCACGGGCATCGCCCGGCAGATCGTCCAGCTCGAGGAGAAGCTGGAGGGCGTGGAAGATCGCCTGGAGGCGGTGCTCAAGCGCCTCAATGATCTGGCCGCCGCCCTCAGACAGGAGCCCCGATGATCGGCTTGACCATCGACAGCATTCAGGTGGGCGCCGCCGCCGAGATCACCCGCGTCGCCACGGATGGCGACATCGCGGATTTCGTGGATGCTGTCGGGGATCACAACCCGATCCACGCGGATCGGGAATACGCCGCCACGACGATCTTCAAGGAGCGCATCGCGCCGGGCATCTGGACGGCCGGGCTCATCTCGGCGGTGATCGGGACGCGGCTGCCGGGACCCGGCGCCATCTACCTCTCGCAGGACCTCAAGTTCCTCAAGCCCGTGATGTTCGGCGACACGATCACGGCGCGGGCCGAGGTCCTCGAGGTCAAGCGCGACAAGCACCGGCTCCGCCTGCGCACCGTCTGCACCAACCAGCGGGGCGAGCCCGTGCTGACGGGCGAGGCCCTGGTGATGCCGTCGAGGGTGCCGGTGGTCTACGAGAAGGCGCCGAACGGCGCCGCGTGGATGGCCTTCTGGGCGTTCTCGCCCCTGGCGTGGGCCGCGCAGGGCGCCGCGCTCTGGAGCCGGCTCGGCGCCTCCGCGCTGGCGGCCTCGCCTGGCGGCTGCCTCTCGTCGAGAGAGGTCACATGAACAGGCCGCCGTTGATGGAGAGCTCCGCGCCGGTGATGTAGTCGCCGCCCTGCGAGCAGAGGTACACGCAGGCGCGGGCGACCTCCTCGGATTTCCCGAAGCGCTTCATGGCCATCTGATCGATGAAGACCTTCGTGCAGCGGAGCTATGGCGCAGGGGGGGGCGGCTTGTGAGCCCTGACGCGCGGTGTTAGACTCCGCCCATGGCGTACGTGATCAAGCGGTACTCCAACCGAAAGCTTTACGACACCCAGGAGAGCCGGTACGTCACGCTCGAGGAGCTGGAGGAAATGATCCGCGCGGGGAAGGAGATCTCCGTGGTGGACGTCTCCACCGGCGAAGACCTCACCTCCATCACGCTCGCCCAGATCATCCTGGAGAACGAGCGGAGCCACCGCGCGGCGCTGCCCACGGCGTTCCTGCACCAGCTCATCAAGCACGGCGAGGCCTGGCAGGACTTCGTGCAGACATCGCTGAAGGGAAGCCTCGAGTCCATCATGACAAGCCAGCGGGAAGCCGACCAGGTGTTCCGCGCGTGGGCGGCCCGGGCGGGGTGGCTGCCGTCCCAGCCGTCAGCGACCTCCACCGAGAAGAGACCGGCCCAGCCCGCGGCCGAGGCCGATGCGCTGAAGAGCGAGGTGGCGGCGCTGCGGGAGCAGCTCAGGGCTCTGGAAGAGCGCCTGGAGAAGCGGCGAGGGAAGTAGCGACGAAGGGGGCGGAGGGCGGAGGGCCGGACCCAGCCCTCCGCCCTCGCCGGACGGTGTCTCAGACGAACGGGGAGTAGGTGGACTTCACCTTGCCCGCCAGCTGGGCGAAGGTGGCCTGGATCTCCTTGCCTGCCTGCTCGGCGGTCACCTGGAATCGCTCGGCGGAGCGGGTGATGGCCTGGGCATTGCTCTCCAGGAGGTTGAAGGCCTTCTGGGCGCCCTCGACGGATTCCAGGACGCTCTGCTGATAGAAGCCCAGGGGGTCCTTGGGCGCCTCCTGCATCTCCGCCTGACGGCGCAGGAAGAGCGACTGGCCGTCCTTCACCGTCGCGACGGCGGAGGACTGAAGCTCGGCGTAGAGGCGGACGCCCTCCTTCGCCGCGCTGGCGGAGAGGTCGACCAGCTCACGGAGGATCTTCTGATTGGCTTCGGCGCAGAGCGAGAACGCCTCCACCGCGTTGCTGGTCATCCGGGAGAAGAATTCGCTGGGCTGCATCGGGTTCATCATGTTCGTTCCTCCTTAGCGCAAGTGTGATGCTGAATCGGGGGTTTGGGCCACGAGTGCATATTAACGCGATGTGTCACAGACAGTCAAGAGGTTTAGTGCGACGCGTTATATTCTTCGTAACCTACTGATTCTGCTGTGCGTCACCATTGTCGCGGGCTGCGCCACGGCGCAGCCACGGGCCAGGCCGAGGCCACCCAGCGACCACGACAAGATGGTCGTGGCGCAGGTGCTCGGGCCGCTCCTCCGGGTCTCGGGGATCTGGCGCTCGCCCCAGGATGGCTGCGCCGTGGGGCTGGGCGTTCTCCCGGTGAGCGCGATCAATCTCGGCGTGGCGCCGCATCCGACGTGCAGGTTCAGCCTGCTGGTGACCGAGGGCGCGCTCGCGACCCTGCCTCCCGAGGAATTGCAGGCGGCCCTGGCTCACGAGATCGGTCACGTGGAGCTGGGGCACTTCGCCGCGCGCAAGTCGCGCCGGGTGGCGGAGCGCGAGGCAAAGCAGAAGATCGACGGGGCGGGGACGACCGGTGCTGCCGCAGCCACCGCCATCCCGATCATCGGCCCGCTCATTGCCATCGGGATCATGGGGACGCAGGTCGCGGCCGAAACGGCGGAGGAAGGAAAGCACCGCAGCTACGATCGTGAGGAGGAGCTGGCGGCCGATCGCTTTGCCATACACCTGCTCGGCCGGCTGCCGGGGCCGCCCGGGCGCTGCCGCGCGGTTGTGGCCCTCCTGGCCCGGCTCGAGCGCGAGCGCAAGATCTCGCTCTGGAGCGACTGGCTCAGCACCCACCCGAGTCCCGGCGCCCGACTCGAGAGCGCCAAGGAGGCCTGCTCATGACCTGGTTCCGAGCCCTGTGGCTGCTCGTGCTTCTCGCCGCCCCCAGCCCGGCCGCCGCGCAAGCGGTGTCGCTCTCGACGCTCGCGACGAATCCGGTGCGGTACGACCACCGCACCGTGACGGTGACGGGCACGGTCGGGCTGGTCGAGGGGAGCGGCGCCTCCCAGAGTTTCACGCTCATCGACGGGGGCGTGGCGGTCCGCGTCCTCGCCTCGGGCGGGCTCCGGGCCCGGACGGGCGACCGCGTGGAGGTGGAGGGCCTCTTCAAGCTGGCCGGCAATCAGATCGAGGCGTTCCGCGTGAATCTCCGCTAGCCTGCTTGCCCATGAACCTCGCCCGCCTCGGCGAAGAGAGTCTCGAGAAGTACGGCGAGTACGTGGCGCTGGCCTTCGAGGGGCGCCGGATCACCAACGTGGAGCAGATCCGCGCGTCGTGCCGGGTCGCCAATGCGCTGCGCCGGCTGGGCGTCGAGTCGGGCGACCGTGTGGTGGTGATGCTGCCGAACTGCCCCGAGGTGATACAGAGCTACGGCGGCATCCTGAGGATCGGCGGGGTCATCGTGCCGGTGATCTTCCTGCTGGGGGCGGAGGAAGTCGCGCACATCCTGGCCCACTCCGGGGCCACGGTCGTCATCACCTCGACGGACATGCTGTGGAAGGTCGAGCCCCATATCGGGACGCTGGCGACCCTGCGGCACGTGCTCGTGGTGGATGGCGGCGCTGGCGGCAAGACCCGCTCCTTCGCTGACGAGATCGCCCGTGAATCGGAGTCCTTCGCCACCGTGGACCGGCGCGACGACGACGTCGCCGTGATCCTCTACACCTCCGGCACCACCGGCACACCCAAGGGCGTGGCGCTGTCCCACGACAACCTTGCCTCCAACGCGCGGTCCGCCGCCGCCCTTCACGAGCTGGCACGCGAGGACTGGGCCGTGGCGGTGCTCCCGCTGTCCCACTCGTACGGGCTCACGGTCATGAACGCGGGCCACCTCCTGGGGACGCGCGGCGTGCTCCTGCGCTGGTTCAACCCCGAGGAGGTGCTCCGGACCATCCAGGAGTTCAAGGCCGCCTCCATGTCGGGCGTCCCGACGATGTTCGTGTACCTCCTGAACTACCCAGGGGCCGAGCAATACGACACGTCCTCCATCCGGGTCTGGGGTTCGGGGGCCGCGCCCTTGCCGGTGGGGATCGTCGAGCCCTTCGAGCGGAAGTTCGGCGGCAAGCTCATGGAGGGCTACGGCCTCACGGAGGCCTCGCCTGTCGTGTCGGCCCACCGCCTGTCCGGGGTGCGCAAGCTGGGCTCGGTGGGGCAGCCCATCCCGGGCGTGCGCGTGTCCATCCAGGACGACGACGACCGGATGCTGCCCGCAGGGGAGCCGGGCGAGGTCTGCGTCATGGGACGCAACGTGATGCTCGGCTACTACCGGAATCCCGAGGAGACGGCCCGGACGATCCGCGGCGGGTGGCTCCACACGGGGGACATGGGGCGTCTCGACGAGGACGGGTTCCTCTACATCGTCGAGCGGAAGAAGGACCTCATCATCCGCGGCGGCTTCAACATCTACCCGCGCGAGGTGGAGGAGGTCCTGTACGCCTTTTCACGGACCGCCGAGGCCGCCGTTGTCGGCATGCGCGATCCGCTCATGGGCGAGGACGTGCTGGCGTTCGTGGTGCTGAAGGTGGGCGCGCGCGCCACGGCCGAGGAGGTCATGGCCTTCTGCCAGACGCGGCTGGCGCGGTACAAGTGTCCCAAGCAGGTGCGGTTCGTGGACTCGCTGCCCAAGAGCCCGGTGGGGAAGATCCTTCGCAAGGAGCTCCGCAGACAGATCTGAGGGAGGACGCGCCATGGCCGAGAAGACGCTCGCGACGATGTTCTGGGACCGTGTGGAGCGCAGCGCGGACAGGCCAGCCCAGCAGCGCAAGCGGGGCGGGAAGTGGGAGACACTGACGTGGCGCGAGGTGGGGGAGGCTGCCCGCGAGCTTGCCACCGCGCTCATCGCGCTCGGCCGGAAGCGCGGGGCGGCCGTCGGGGTCCTCTCGGCGAGCCGCGCCGAGTGGGTGCAGGCCGACTTCGCCATCTTCTCAGCCGGCTGCGTGACGATCCCCATCTACCCGACCTACCCGGCCGATCTCATCCAGTACATCGTCAACGACGCCGAGGTGAGGACGCTCATCGTCGAGGACCCGATCCAGCTCGCCAAGGTGCTCGAGGTGCGCGGCACGATGGAGCGGCTGGAGCAGGTGGTCGTCATGCAGGGATACGAGGGGAAGGAGCCCTCCCCGTTCATCCACACGTGGGAGGCGTTCCGGCGCCTGGGCCGCGAGAGCGCGGATCGCCTCAAGGGAGAGCTGGCCACCCGGGTCACCGAGACGAAACCCGAGGATGTGGCGACCATCGTCTACACGTCGGGGACGACGGGACCGCCGAAGGGGGTCGTCCAGACCCATTGCAACCACATGGCGGCGCTCGAGGCCGCGGCCCAGGTTCTCCGCGTCGAGGAGGGCTGGGTCCACCTGCTCTTCCTGCCGCTGGCGCACTCCTTTGGCCGGCTCGAGTCGTTCACGGGCGTGCACCGTGGGCTGACGACGGCCTTCGCCGAGAGCATCGACAAGCTGCGCGAGAACCTGCCGGAGGTCCGCCCGCACTTCCTCGTCAGCGTGCCCCGGGTCTTCGAGAAGGTGTACGCGGGGGTGCTCGCCAAGGCCGAGGCGGGCTCGCCGCTGAAGAAGAAGATCTTCCGCTGGGCCGTGGGGGTCGGCAAGGAGGCCTCGGGGCGCACGCAGGCCAAGCTGCCCGTGACGGGCGCGCTCGCCGTCAAGTACCGTCTCGCCCACACGCTCGTCTTCTCCAAGATGCACGAGGCCCTCGGGGGCCGGCTCGTCTTCGCGATCTCCGGTGGCGCACCGCTCTCCCGCGAGATCGCGGAATTCTTCCACGCCGCCGGCATCCTGATCCTCGAGGGGTACGGGCTCACGGAGACGTGCCCGATCCTGAGCGCCAACCGCACCGACGCGTTCAAGTTCGGTTCGGTGGGCCAGGCGATCCCGGGCGTGGAGCTCAAGATCGCCTCCGACGGCGAGATCCTGGGGCGGGGCTCGAACATCGCGAAGGGCTACTTCAAGAAGCCGGAGGCGACGGCGGAGGTGTTCCTGCCCGACGGCTGGTTCGCCACCGGCGACATCGGCAAGATCGATCCCGAAGGGTTCCTCTTCATCACCGACCGCAAGAAGGACCTGATCGTCACCGCGGGCGGGATGAACATCGCCCCCCAGAACATCGAGAACCTGCTCAAGGGCGATCCGTTTATCAGCCAGGTGATGGTCCACGGCGACAAGCGCCCCTATCCGGTGGCACTCATCACCGTGAACCCGGAGGAGCTGACCAAGTTCGCCAAGGAGCAAGGGATCCTGAACCTCGATCCCGCGGCGCTCGTCAAGCATCCGAAGGTGGTGGAACGGGTCTCCCGCATCGTGGAGCAGAGAAACACCGAGCTGCAGTCCTATGCCAAGATCAAGAAGTTCGCGATCCTGCCAGGGGACTTCACCGTGGAAAACGGCTTCCTCACCCCGACGCTCAAGGTGAAGCGGAAGGTGATCCGGGAGGAGTACCGGGACGCGCTGGAGGAGCTGTACCGCTGAGCGAGGCTCACCGTTGTCCATCTCGCCTCCCCCGCCGCCGACTGCGTTACGGGGCAGCGGCTGTTCCTGGATCGCGGCGCCCCCGGCGCGTGAGAGGCGCCCGGCGCCTCCGCGGCGCCCGCGCGTGAGGGCTCCGCGGTGAGCGCGGGGGGGAACGACGCACGGCACGAGGCGGTGCTCGAGGCCGGGCGCATCCTGGCCGAGCACCCCGTCTACCTCGACACGGAGACCACGGGTCTGGACGCAGGCGACCAGATCGTCGAGATCTGTGTGCTGGACCACGATGGCAGCGTGCTGGTGGACTCACTGGTGAGATCGGCCTGCAGGATCTCCCCCGGCGCGGCCGCCGTTCACGGCATCACCGAGGGCGCCGTGCGGGACGCGCCCACGTGGCCCGAGGTCTGGCCCGCGGTGGAGGCGGCCCTCCGCGGCCGGCTCATCGCCATCTACAACGCTCCGTTCGACCTTCGGATGATCGAGCAGTCGCATCGGGCCCATGGCCTGGCGGGGTGGCGGCCGCGCAGCGACGCCCGCTGCCTGATGGAGCTGTACGCGCGCTTCCGCGGCGACTGGAGCGGCCGCCGCGGCGGCTACCGCTGGCACCGGCTGGAGGACGCCGGCTGGCAATGCGGCATCGAGCAGAAGCAGGCGCATCGCGCGCGCGCCGACGCCTGGCTGGCCAGCGCGGTGCTGCACCACGTGGCGGGCCAGGGAAGCAAACCGCGGTGAAGGCGGCGGTGCTTCACGGGCCGAGGGATGTCAGGGTGGAGTCCATCCCCGGCCCTGTCCCCGGACCTGGCGAGGCGATCGTGCGCGTGAGCGCGGCGGGGCTCTGCGGGACGGACTACCGGATCTGGAGCGGTGAGCGGCGGGTGCGCTACCCGCTCATCATGGGGCACGAGCTCATCGGCGCCGTCGTCTCGGTCGGCCCGGGGGTCGCCAACGTGGTGCCCGGCCAGAAGGTCGCCGTCCAGCCGAACTACTCCTGCGGCGCCTGCCCGCTCTGCCGCGAGGGCAACTGGAACCTCTGTCTGTCGCGCACGGCCGTCGGGATCGACGTGGACGGCGGGTTCGCGGAGCAGGCGCGG
>JACOVB010000027.1 GCA_016177555.1 Candidatus Rokuibacteriota bacterium | reverse complement strand
TTGATCGTGACCTCGGGGAAGATGTGCTTGATGGCGATCTGGCACGAGGCGATGCACGTCTTGCGGGGCAGATTGACGGGCCCGCGGGCGGGGGGCGAGGACTTGCTGAAGTCGAAGGTCATGCGGTCCCCGGCCACCGCCAGCGCGAGGTGGACGAGCAGCGGACTCGGGACGTGGCCGTCATTGTCCACGGCGTCCTCGAAGACGTAGGTGCCGTCGGGAATCTCGCGGATCAGGGCGCGCATGTGCTGCTCCGAGCGGTCGTTCAGCTCGTCGAAGCAGGCATTGACCGTGTCCGCTCCGTAGCGGGCGATGAGGTCGGTGTAGCGACCGGCCCCGACTTGCAGGGCGGAGACGACGGCCTGGAGGTCGCCCCGACGCTCCTCCGGGACGCGGACATTGTCGAGGAGAAGCCCCAGCAGATCCTCCTGGAGCCGTCCCTCCCGGTAAAGCGGGACCGGGTTGATGAGAAGGCCTTCCTGGTGGATCTCGGTGGCGCCCGGGGCGAACCCCCCCGGGGTCGAGCCCCCGATGTCGTTCCAGTGGCCACACGCCGCCAGCAGCGCCAGGATCTCCTCGCCCTGGAACACGGGCATGACGAGCTTGACGTCCGGCAGGTGGGTGCCCCCGAGATAGGGATTGTTCAGGATGTAGATGTCTCCCGGCCTGAAGCCGCCCCGGCGCCCTGCCGCGGCCATCGCCGCCTGGACGGAGAACTGCATCGCCGTCATGAAGATGGGCAGGGTGAGCCGTCCCTGGGCCACCACCTCGCCCGTCCGCGGATGGAAGACGCCGCTGGCCCGGTCCAGCTGCTCCGAGATGACGGGGGAGAACGCGGCCCGGACGATGATGGCGTCCATCTCGTCGACGATCTGCTCGAGGCCGCCCTTCACCACCGCGAGGGTGATGGGATCGACGAGCGTCGAGGGATTCATGGGTGTCTCGCCTCCAGGATGAGGTTGCCGAGCCTGTCCACGCGCGCCGTCGTGTCCGGCTCCAGGACGGTGGTGCAATCGGCCTGCTCCACGATGGCCGGACCGGCCAGCTCGCTGCCGGGGGGCAGGGCGGCCCGGGCATACACCGGCGTGTCGTGATAGCGGCCGTCGAAGTACACGGCCCTCCGTCCCTGCGGGATCCCTGTCAGGGCGGACCCGGCGGCCACCCAGCTGCCGATGTCGAGCCTGGGCCGCAAACCCAGCACCGTCACCCTGAGCGTGGTGAGCCGCACCGGCAGCCCGTCCAGGGTCTGCTTGTACTCGCTCCGGTAGGCCTCGGCGAAGGCGGCGGTGATCCCCTCCGGGCTGAGCTCGGGGGGGAGGGTGACCCGGATATTGTGCCGCTGGCCCTCGTACGCCATGTCCGCCGCCAGCAGCACCTCCACCCGCTCCACCGGCACCCCCTCGTCCTGGATGAGCCGGGTTCCGTCCGCCACGGTCTCCCTGACCATGGCGCGGAAACCCTCCGGATCCAGCTCATCCAGGCTCCGCATCACCGTGCGGACGAAATCATGGCGCACGTCCGCCGTCACGCAGCCGAGCGCGCAGAGGACCCCGGGATAGTACGGGATGAGCGAGCGACCGATCCCCACGTCCTTCATGAGGGCCGCGGCGTGCAGCGGCCCGGCGCCCCCGAAGGCCACGAGGGCGAAGTCCCGGGGATCATGGCCCCGCTCCACGGACACGACCCGGATGCGGCCCGCCATGTTGTTGTTGGCCACCCTGATGATCGCGCTGGCGGCCTCCTCGAGCGCGAGCCCCAGGGGCTTCCCCACCTCGGCCTCGATGGCCCGGGAGGCCGTTTCCGGATCCATCTTCAGGCCGTGCTCGCCCCCGAGGACGAAGCCCGGGTTGATCCGGCCGAGGACGAGGTTGGCGTCGGTCACCGTGGGTCGGGTGCCGCCCCGGCGGTATGCCGCCGGACCCGGGTCCGCTCCCGCCGATTCCGGGCCCACCTGGAGGATGCCCGCCCTGTCGATCCAGGCGATGCTGCCGCCGCCGGCCCCGATGGTATGCACGTCGATCATCGACACCCGGAGGGGCAGGCGAAAATCCAGATTGGTCTCCTCGGTCGTGCGCGGACGGCCACCCGGGATCAGGCAGACATCGAAGCTGGTGCCGCCCATGTCCGCCGAGATGACATTGTCGAAGCCGGCCAGCCGCGCCAGGTAGCTCGCTGCGGTGACCCCGGCGGCCGGCCCCGAGCGCGCGAGGTTCGCCGGCCGCTGGCAGGCCGTGGCGCTGGACATGATGCCGCCGTTGGATTGCACGAACAGCACGTCCCGGCGAAAGCCGCCTTCCGCCAGCCTCTGCTTCAGCGCGTCGACGTACCGGGCCACCATCGGCTGCAGGTAGGTGTGCACGACGGCCGTGCTGAGCCGCTCGAACTCGTAGAGCTCCGGCAGGAGCTCCGCGGAGAGGGTGATCAGCCACCCGGGATGGAATGCCTGGAGAACCTCCTTCGCCCGCCGCTCGTGGACGGGGTTGGCGTACGAGTGGAGAAAGCAGACCACGACCGCCTCCACGCCCTTGGCCCGAAGGATCCGCGCGGCCTCGAGCACATCCGATTCGTCGAGGGGCTCCACCACGTCGCCGCGGTGGTCCAGGCGCTCCCGCACTTCCAGCCGCAAGTCCCGCGGGATCAGCGGCTCCTGGACGCCGTGCAGGCCGTAGAGGTGGGGCCGATCGCGGCGCCCCAGCTCGAGGACGTCCCGGAAGCCCAGCGTGGTGATGAGGCCGCAGCGGGCGCCCTTTCGCTCGATGATGGCGTTGGTCGCCATGGTGGTGCCATGGATGAAGAGGTCGATGTCACCGGCGGATACCCCGATATGGCCCATGGCGTCGAAGAGGCCGACGGACAGGTCGCGGGGCGTCGTCGACGCCTTGCTGATGCTGACGCGGCCGGTGGCCTCGTCCAGGTAGAACAGGTCGGTGAAGGTGCCACCGACGTCGATCCCGAGGAGCTTCGCCACCTTGATCCCCCCCTATCTACTAAAGCCCCAGGTATGAGCGCTGGACCTGGGTATTGTTCAGCAGCTCCTGCCCGGTGCCGGACAGGGTGACCCTACCGGTTTCCATGACGTAGGCGCGGTCGGACAGCCGCAGGGCCATCCGCGCGTTCTGCTCCACCAGGATCACGGACACGCCGCGGGCGTGAATGCGCTGGACGATGCTGGCGATATCGCGGACGACCAGGGGCGCGAGCCCCAGGGACGGCTCGTCCAGGAGCAGAAGCTGCGGGCCCGACATGAGCGCCCGGCCGATGGCGACCATCTGCTGCTGGCCCCCCGAGAGACTGCCGGCGAGCTGACGCTTGCGCTCCGTCAGGATCGGAAAATAGCCATAGACCTCGCCCAGCACCAGCGCCGCCCGCCGGCTGTCCCTTTGGTAGGCGCCGATCATGAGGTTCTCCTGGACCGTCATCTCCGGAAACAGCCGCCGCCCCTCGGGACAGATGGCCACGCCGGCCCCGACGATGCCGGGAGGGGACATGCGGTCCAGACGTCGGTCGCCGAAACGCATCTCCCCGGAGGCGACGGGCACCAGGCCCATGATGGCCTTGAGCACCGTGCTCTTCCCGGCGCCGTTGGCCCCCACGATCGAGACGATCTGCCGCTCCTCCACGGTGAGCGTCACGCCCTGGAGCGCCCGCACCTTGCCGTACGAGACATGGAGGTCGCGGACCTCAAGCCTGGGCATCCTCGTCCACCCCCAGGTAGGCCGCCACCACGGCCGGGTCGTTGCGGATGCGCTCGGGCGGTCCCTCGGCGATCTTCTTGCCGTAGTTCATGACCACGATCTCCCGGCAGAGCTGCATGACGAAGCTCATGTCGTGCTCGACCACCACGATCGTGGTGCCACGCGCGTTGACCCGACGGATCAGCCGCGCCATGTGCGCGGTCTCCTCGGGGTTCATCCCCGCGACGGGCTCGTCGAGCATCAGGAGCTCCGGTTCGGTCGCGAGGCCGATGGCGACGCCGAGCGCGCGCTGGTGCCCGTACGGGAGGTTCCGGGCCAGCTCGTCCCGCGCGGCGGCGAGCTCCACGAAGTGGAGCAGCTCGAGGGCCCGCTCCCGGACCTTCTCGTCTTCCCTGGTCGCCTGCCGCGAGCCCGCGAGCCCCCTCCAGAACCCGACCCGGCTCCGAACGGCGCAGCCGCGGAGGACGTTCTCGAGCACCGAGGACTCGCTGTACAGCACCATCGACTGGAAGGTGCGGACCAGGCCCAGCTTGACCAGGTCATAGGGCGGCGTCCCGGTGATGCGCCGGCCCTTGAAATGCACCTCGCCCGCGCTGGGCCGGAGCTGCCCCGTCACCAGGTTGAAGACCGTGGTCTTGCCGGCACCGTTGGGTCCGATCAGCCCCACGATGCTTCCCTCGTCCACGGTCAGGGAGAGGCCGTCGACGGCGTGAAGGCCGCCGAACTGTTTCGAGAGGCCGCGGGCCTCGAGCATGGCGCTCACCGGTCACGTCCCTGCGCGCGCGCCGGCACCGGTTCCTCGACCGGGGCGGGCCGGCCCAGGCGGCCCAGCCAGCTGGCGAGCGCCCGGTACCGGGGGGCCAGCAGCGAGGTGACTCCGTCCGGCAGGAACCGCATGAACAGCATCAGGACGAGGCCGTAGAGGACCTGCTGCCAGACCACGTAGGCCCGCAGGAACTCCGGCAGGGGCGTGATGATCATCGCGCCGATGATCGGGCCCGCCAGAGACGAGGTTCCGCCCACGATGTTCATGAGCAGGAAGTTCACGGACTCCCAGAACGTGAAGCTGAAGGGGGCGATGTAGAGAAGGAAATGGGCGAAGAGGCTGCCGCCGAAGCCCGCCAGGAGGCAGCCGATGGAAAAGGCGATGACCTTGATCCGCATGGGGTTGTAGCCCGTGGCCGCGGCCAGCAGCTCGGACTCGCGCACGGCGTTCATCGCCCGGCCGAAGGGCGACCGGTAGAGGGCGGCGACGAAGGCCACGCCCAGCGCCAGGACCACCAGGGCCAGGTAGTAGAACGCCGCCTTCGAGCGCAGGGGCTCGGCGAGGAAGGGCAGCGTCGGGGGCTTGATGCCCACCACCCCCGTGTTCCCGCCGGTGAGCGCCGTGGCGTTCTTGCTCAGGAGGAACAGGAACTCGCTGAGAGCAAAGGTGAAGAGCAGAAAGTAGACGCCCTTCAGCCTGAGAATGACCCGGCCAACGACGAAGGCGGCCAGCGCGGCCAGGAACCCGCCGAGGAGGAAGCCCGCGAGAAACGGGAGCCCGAGCTTCACCGTGAGCTGCGCCGAGGTATACGCCCCGATGGCCATGAACCCGGCATGGGCCAGCGAGATCTGCCCCGTCTTCAGGATCACGTTCAGCCCGAGCGCCATCAGGGCGTTGATCAGCATCATGTCGAAGAGATGCAGCCAGAAGCTGCTCTCGAAGAGCGTGGGCACCAGGAACGCGAAGACGACCGCCAGCAGCAAGAGCCCCGGCGTGACCCAGCGGCCTCCGCGATTCGGGGAGGCCATGTCAGGCCTCGGCCCGGCCCAGGAGACCCGTGGGTTTCCAGAGCAGGATCCCCATGATCATCAGGAACCCCAGCATGTCGGAGGTGAGCCCGCCGAAGAGCGTCGCGAAGATGCTCTCGGCGAACCCCAGCACCAGCCCGCCGACGAGGGCGCCGGGCACGCTGCCGAGTCCCCCCAGGATCACCACGACGAAGGCCTTCAGGAGCGCGGCCTGCCCCATGTACACGTGAAGCGAGAACACCGGTCCGATGAGCCCGCCGGCGATGGCGGCCAGCGCGCAGCCGACGGCGAAGGCGAGGCTGTAGATCCGGTTCACGGGAATGCCCTGCATGAGCGCCGCCTCGCCATCCTGGGCGACGGCGCGCAGCGCCTGCCCGACCCTGCTGTGCTTGATGAAGACGTAGAAGCCGGCGAGCACGACGAAGGCCACCGCCACGACCAGCAGCCGCTCGTGGGGAAAGGTGATCCAGCGGCTCCGATAGATCCCGCTCACGGGGGACGCGAGCGACAGCCCCTCGATCCCTTCCAGCACGGCCATGATCCCCTGGATGGCGATCTGCAGCCCGAGGGCGCTCATCAGCATGCTC
Source organism: Candidatus Rokuibacteriota bacterium (assembly GCA_016177555.1). The sequence goes on along the minus strand of JACOVB010000027.1, from coordinate 2,029 downwards.
AGCTCCCGCGAGCGCAGCGGGGCGAAGACCACCTTCTCGACCACGATGCCGATCACGCCGACGGCCACCGCGGAGGCCGCCAGGGCGGCAAAGAAATTGAGCCCCATCTGGGCGTAGAGGTGATAGACGACGAATGCGCCCAGCATGTAGAACTCGCCGTGGGCGAAGTTGACCAGCCTGAGAATGCCGAAGATCAGGGTGAACCCGAGCGCCATCAGGACATAGAACGCCCCGGCGGTCAGGCCGTTCACCAGGATCTGCGCGATCGACGACGCGGTCAGCACGGGCGCCCCGCCGGAGCATCGGGCCCGGCCGTGGCCGGGCCCGACAGCTCCAACGGCGATGGTTCCTACGGCTCGATCTTGGTCAGCATGACTTCCTTGCCCTTCTGCACCTGCCCGACGTAGAACGGCGCGATCCACTGGTGCCGGATGCCGTACTCGGCCTCGCCGCCCCAGACGTAGCGGCCCAGCAGCCCCTTGAACTCCTTCTGGCCCTCGAGGTGCTGGCGGAGCCCGTCGGAGGTGACGGTCTGCGCCTTCTTGATGGCGTCGAACAGCATGTGGCCCCCTTCGTAGAAGAAGATTCCCAGCGGGTTGAACGGCATCTTGTACTTGGCCTCGAACCGTTCCATCAGCGACTTGATCCTGGCGTCGTTCGGGTCCCAGGGGCTGTAGTACAGGAGCCCTTCGGCGTTGTCGGCGCCCGCGACCCTGATGATCTCCAGGGTCCCGGGGCCTCCGCCCTTCAGGAACTGCCCCTGATACCCGATCTGCCGGGCCTGTTTCAGGATGACCCCCGAATCCACCGGGGTGGAACCGTCGAAGTCGATGATGTCGGGCTTGGCCGCCACCACCTTGGTCAGGATGGGGACGAAATCCTGGGTCCCCCGCTCGTAGAACTCCTTGAGGACGACCTTCATGCCGGCCTTCTCGTAGCCCTTCTCGTTGTGCGACATGACCTCCTTGCCCGACTCGTCGTTGGGGGAGATGATGGCCGCCGTCCTGAGCTGGGGCCGGTTCTTCGCGAGCCAGCCGATGAGCGGCGCCGAGAACTCGCCGGTGGTGGGAGTCAGCCTGAAGGTGTAGGGTTTCTTCGCGCTGAGCGCCTTGCTGGTGTAGCTGTTGGAGAGCACCAGCACCTTGCTGCTCTCGGTGATATCGGCGATGGCCAGCATCGGGACGGACCCGAGCGGCCCCACGATGATCTTGACCCCGTCCTGGGAGATCAGCCGCTGGGCGGCCTGGGCCGCGCCCGGACCCGTGTACTTGTCGTCATAGGCCGTGACCTTGATGGTGTAAACCGTCTCGCCGACCTGGATGCCGCCGCTCTTGTTGACATCCTCGGCGGCCAGCTCGAGGCCGCCCAGCATGCCCATGCCCCACCCGATGCCGGGGCCCGACAGGGCGGAGATGAAGCCGATATTGAGTTCCCCCTTCTTGGCCGCCTGGGGCTGAACCGGCCCCTGGGTGACCTGGAGGGCCAGCCCGACCACCGCGCAGATGAACGCTGCCTTCAGCACTCTCCCTCGCATCTCCCGTTCTCCTCCCCTGTCGGCTCTGAGCCGCTGTCGTGACCAGGACAAGTCCCCTACGGCGCTCCGGCCTCCACCTCCTTTCCAGACCCTGCCGCCGCCCCGCGCACCTTCACCCCGGCCCATCGCTCGTAGAGCGCGGTCACGGCGGCCATGTCCAGCCCCCCCAGTCCTTGCGCGTGAGCCGCCTCGTACACCTGGCGGACCGTGGAGGTGGCCAGCATGGGCATGCCCAGGCTCGCCGCCAGGCCCAGGGCCAGGGAAAGGTCCTTGCGCGACAGGGCGACGCTGAAGTGCGGCGTGAAGTCTCCGGCGAGCACATTGGGGAAACGCTTGAGGAAGTGGTGAGAGCGCCCCCCGCTGGTGGCCAGGATATCGAACAGGCGCTGGGGGTCCAGCCCCGCTCTCACCCCGAGCACCATCGCCTCGGCGGCCACGACCATGTTGCCCATGGACATGACATTATTCACCAGCTTCACGACGTGCCCGGACCCC
>JACOVB010000447.1 GCA_016177555.1 Candidatus Rokuibacteriota bacterium | reverse complement strand
CCGGGCGCAGATCGCGTACCTGTCGCTCGCCCGGGTGGTCGGCCGCCTCCGGGCGGACCTCGTCATCATCCACGGGGCCCAGGACGACTTCATCCCGTACACGGAGAGCCTGCGGCTGGCCGAGGCCGCGCCGGAGCCGTCACGCGTGCACCTGGTGATCACGCGGCTGCTCGGCCACATGGATCGCGTCCGTCCGCCCCGGAGGCCCTGGCGGTTGCCGGACCTGCCCCTGGCGGAGATCTGGCGCCTGGCCCGGATGATGCGGTTCGTGCTCGCGCAGCGCTGGTAGACCCGGCGGGAGAGAGCGAGATGGGGTGGGAACATCCGGTGTTCGCGCGGCTGTACGACCTCTACATGCTTCCGCAGGAGCTGTGGGGGGTGCGCGCCCGGCGTCGCTGGGTCGTGGGGAGCGCAGCGGGCCTGACCCTCGAGCTGGGCGTCGGCACGGGGCTGAACTTCCCGTTCTACGGCCCTGTCCCCTGCGTCGTCGGCATCGACCCGGACCCGCACATGCTCGACCGGGCCCGGCGGCGGGCTGGCGAGGCCCGCGTCCCCATCCGCCTGGTGCGCGCCTGCGGGGAGCACCTGCCCTTCGCCAACGGGACCTTCGACACGGTGATCTCGACCCTGGTTTTCGCCACGATCCCGGACGCCGAGGCGGCCGCGCGGGAGGTGCGCCGCGTGCTGAAGCGCGACGGGACGCTCCGCTTCTTCGAGCACTTCCGCTCGGAGCAGCCCGTCCTGGCTCGCCTGCAGGACCTCGTGGCGCCGGCCTGGAAGCGGGTGCTGGGGGGCTGCGAACCAAACCGGGACGTGGTCGGGATCTTCCGGCGGGCGGGGCTCCAGGTCCTGGAGACAGTGAAGTTCCGCGGGACCTTCCTGCTCTCCGGGGTGGCCAAGCCCCGGTAGCGCGATGGTGAGCCGATGCGCGGGGCCATGCGGTCGCTGGTGACGGGGGGGAGCGGCTTCGTCGGGAGCCATCTCGTCGAGGCCCTGGTCGCCCGAGGCGACGAGGTGGTGTGCCTGGTCCGGGCCGATCGGCCGGGCTGGCTGGAAGGGATCCGACCCGTCCGCCTCGTGCGGGGCGACGTCACGGACCCTGGGGTCCTCCGGCGGTGCGTGGACGGGGTGGACCGGGTCTTCCACGTGGCCGGGCTGACGAAGGCCCGGTGCCCCGCCGAGTTCTTTCGCGTGAACGCCGAGGGGACCGGCAACGTGGTCGGGGCGTGTCTCGCCGCCGGCGGGCCGCCTCGCCGCCTGGTCTACCTGAGCAGCCTCGCCGCGATCGGGCCGAGCCCGGAGCCGGCACCGCGCGGCGAGGGCGCGATCCCGCGGCCGGTCTCCCCCTACGGGTGGAGCAAGCTTCGCGGCGAGGCGGAAGTCCTCCGGGCCCGGGACCGGCTTCGCGTCGTGGTGCTCCGTCCCCCGGTGGTCTACGGGCCGCGGGACCGGGGGCTGTGGGCCTACGCGCGGTGGGTCCGGCGCGGGGTCGTGCCGATCCCGAGCGGGCCGCCTCGGGCGCTGAGCCTGTGCGCGGTCGCGGACCTGGTGCCGGCCCTCATCGCCGCGGCGGAGGCCCAACTCCCGTCCGGCGAGGTGTACCACGTGGCGGGCGAGGGGGCGTTCACCCGGGAGGAGGTGGGGCGCGCCTTCGGGACGGCGATGGGGATCCGGGCCCGGCCGCTCAGGCTCCCGCTCCCGTTGCTGTTCGCCGTCGCCGCGGGGGCGGAGGCCTGGGGCCGGATCCGCGGCCGGGCGACGGTAATCAGCCGGGGGAAGGTGCGGGAGGCGCTGGGACACTGGGTGTGTGACATCGGCAAGGCCAGGCGGGATCTGGCCTTCCGTCCGGGCGCCGGCCTGGAGGACGGGGTGGCGCTGACGGTGCGGTGGTACCTGAGCCACGGCTGGCTCTGAACTCCTATTGGGCGAGCCACTCGCGGCCGTTGAGGCAGATCTGGATGGTGAACGGGAACCACGTCTGGACCCGGGCGTGCATGAACCCGAAGCGCTGGTGGGGGGGATCGAGGGCGTATCAAGTTGGGTTGCGGGCGGGAACCCGCGCTAAGAGGAGAGCGATGGAACTCTTCGAGAAGTGTCGGCGGTTCACGGCTCCCCGGAGGTTGATGGCCGCCGGGTACTATGCGTACTTCCAGCCGATCTCGTCCGCGCAGGAGCCAGAGGTGACCGTCAATGGGCGGCAATTGATCATGGTCGGGTCCAACAACTACCTCGGCCTGGCGACGCACCCGCGGGTGAAGGAGGCGGCACGCCGGGCCATCGAGCGCTACGGGTCCGGGTGCGGCGGCTCGCGGCTCCTGTACGGGACGCTCGACCTGCATGAGGAGGTGGAACGCAAGATCGCCCGCTTCAAGCGGCGGGACGCGGCGATCCTCGTCTCCACCGGCTTCCAGACCAACCTGGGGGTCCTGGCGGCCCTGGGGGGCAAGGGCGACCTCCTCGTCACCGACCGTTGGG
>JACOVB010000453.1 GCA_016177555.1 Candidatus Rokuibacteriota bacterium | reverse complement strand
CCTCCTGACCGGACTTGAGCGCATACGTGAATCCCTCTGCGTCCAGCTCCCGGTCGACGTACGCGCGCGCGATGGGATCCTCGGCCGTTGGCTGCACCTCGAGGAGCTGGGCAAACGGGAACAGGAGCCGCTTCCCGGCTGCCATCACCTCGAAGGCCTTGCGTCGATTGTTGGCCTTCACGCTGCGAATCTTCATAGCCGCTCCTCGGCCTCGAGCTGCGCGATCAACTCGAGGACCTTGGCCGATGCCTTCCCCTTCATCGGCATCCTGTTCTCGAGATCCCACTTCACGATGAACCTGCCGTTCCGGTAGACGTGGACATGCCGCGGCGGATGATCGCTCCGCCGGGAGAGGAAGATATAGCCGCCACGCCGAATCTTTCGGCACGACTGATGTTACCGCAGGAAGTAACGCTTTTCAACCGCGGCACGCAGGATGCCTCGCACGCCTGCGCGTGGCGCTGGACCATGCTGAGGGTCTTTCACCCGTCGAGCTCCTTGCCCACACTGCGGATCGGCCGCCGGGCAGGCGCCACCCAACGGCAAGCTCCAAGGCTCGAGCCCTTGGCGGCCCACCAGGCTCCTCGGGCGCCTCCGGAGCAAGCAGGATCCCCCTCACCTGGATCTTCGGGTAAGATGCGGCTGTGCGAGCCTGGGTGGCAGTCACCGATAGAGACTGGTGCCGGTTCCTGAGCCGGCGGCCTGATCTCGAGGAGGTCAACTACCCGCACTCCGGGAACCGGATCTGGCTGCCGGGCCAGGCTGCGGACCAGCCCGGCCGCGAGTTCCTGGAATGGCACGCCGACACGGTGTACCGAGGGTAGGGGGCGTGTCCGAGGCGGATGTCGATGACCGGGTGCGGACGCGGGCCTTCGAGTTCCTCCGTCAGCAGACCGATCAGCATGGGGAGATCCTCTCCCCCGCCGCGCTCTCGAAGGGCTTCGAGTTCGACGGGCGGCGCGTGCCGCTGCTGGGGCCCATGGTGCCCAGTCCGATGAATCCGACCTTCACGCCTTCTTCTCCTCGAAGACTTGCTTGACCACGCGTGCGGCCGACATGGCGCTGGGCCAGCCGGCGTAGAAGGCCAGGTGGGTGATGAGCTCGCCGATCTCCTCCTTCGTGACGCCGTTGGCCAGCGCGCGCTCGGTGTGGCCCTTGAGCTGGTCGGGTCGGTAGAGGGCCACCAGCGCCGCGACGGTGATGAGGCTCCGGTCGCGCTTGGACAGCCCCGGGCGCTCCCAGATGTCGGGGTAGAGGAGCGTCTCGGTGAGCTCGATGAGCCGGGGCACGACCGGGCGGACCTCGTTGCGGACCGGCGGAACTGGCGCGGGGGTGGTCATGGCTCCTCCTTGGGTCTCAGGGGTGGGGTCTGACGTTGACGCCGGGATCCGTAGAATCTCGCACAAGACAGGAGGCTTGACCATGCCCACGGCGAGCTGGCCGGGGGGGCGGACCTCGTGATCCCGGGGCACGACCCGCTGGTGCTCGAGCGCCTGAGCCGGGTGACCGACGGCATCGTCGAGCTGTAGCAGGAGACCGTCGGGCGTGATCGCGGAGGGCACCGCACTCAGCGGGTCCAAGGGGCGACTCCTTGACGGCCCACCATTGCAGGCGGACACTTCGGCGAGAGCGGAGGCCCCCGTCCTCATCCTCGCGGGGGGTGGAGGAGACCGATCATGACCCATGCGCTGTGGATCGTTCAGGGGCTGCTCGCGCTCCTCTTTCTGTGGGCCGGGGGAATGAAGCTGGTCCTGCCGCTCGAGAAGCTGACGGGGCCGATGCCGCTGCCGGGCCCGTTCATGCGGTTCATCGGCGTGGCCGAGATGCTCGGCGCGCTCGGCCTGATCCTGCCCGGGCTCCTGCGCATCCGGCCGGGCCTCACCCCGCTGGCCGCCTGCGGCCTCGTCATCATCATGATCGGGGCCACGGTGGTCACGCTGGCGGGCGGTGATGTCGTGGCGGCGCTGATCTCGGTCGTGGTGGGGTTCTTCGCGGCGTTTGTCGCCTATGGCCGCTGGCAGCTGGCGCCGCATCGCGGGTCGTCGACCGCATCCGGGGGCCGCCCGGCCTGACGGACACCGGATCCCGCGTGAAGCCGCCCGCTTGCCCTGGGTCGTAGAATTCTGAACACGGGGATGCACGGCGGCGAGCGCTGCCTGGGCTTCCCATTGCCCCCGGGGATCGAGCACCGTCGAGGTCCGGCGCCTGAGGGAAGGCGTGTCGGACCGGGAAGGAGGCGGGGATGAGCAGCGTACGGATACTGGTCGGGACGCGCAAGGGCGCCTTCGTCATGACGTCGGACGGCAGGCGCACGCAGTGGGATATCACTGGCCCGCACTTCGGGGGCTGGGAGATGTACCACCTCAAGGGATCACCCGCGGACCCGAATCGGCTGTATGCCTCGCAGTCCAGCAGCTGGTTCGGGCAGCTGATCCAGCGCTCCGATGACGGGGGCAAGACGTGGGAGCCCGTGGGGAACAAGTTCGTGTACGAGGGGGTCACCGGGACTCACCAGTGGTACGACGGGACGCCGCACCCCTGGGAGTTCGCGCGGGTCTGGCATCTCGAGCCCTCCCTCACCGATCCGGACACGGTCTACGCCGGGGTCGAGGACGCCGCCCTGTTCCGCTCGGCCGATGGCGGGCAGACGTGGCAGGAGCTCCCCGGCCTGCGCGGCCACGGCTCGGCGTCCTCCTGGCAGCCCGGCGCCGGTGGGATGTGTCTGCACACGATCCTCCTGGATCCGGGCCACCCCGAGCGCATCTTCATCGCCATCTCGGCGGCGGGCGCGTTCCGGAGTGACGACGCCGGCACGACATGGCGGCCGATCAACCGGGGCCTCACCTCCGACGGCCTCCCGAACCCGACGGCCGAGGTCGGCCACTGCGTGCACCGCATCGCGATGCACCGGGCGCGTCCGGGCGTGCTGTTCATGCAGAAGCACTGGGACGTCATGCGCAGCGACGACGCCGGCGAGTCGTGGCGCGAGGTGAGCGGGAACCTGCCGACCGACTTCGGGTTCCCCATCGACGTGCACGCGCACGAGCCGGAGACGCTCTACGTGGTCCCGATCAAGAGCGACTCCGAGCACTACCCGCCGGATGGGAAGCTGCGCGTCTACCGCAGCCGCACGGGCGGCCACGAGTGGGAGGCGCTCACGAACGGGCTGCCGCAACGCCACTGCTACGTCAACGTGCTGCGCGACGCGATGGCCGTCGACTCGCTCGAGCCGTGCGGCGTGTACTTCGGGACCACCGGCGGCCAGGTGTACGCCTCGGCGGATGCCGGGGACAGCTGGGCGCCGATCGTGCGGGATCTTCCGTCCGTGGTGTCCGTCGAGGCCCAGACGCTGCCGTGATCCGGGTCGTGCTCCCGGCCCACCTGCGGACGCTCGTGCACGTCGACGGCGAGGTGACGGTCGACGTTGCGGCTCCCGTCACGCAGCGCTCGGTCCTCGATGCGCTGGAGAGCCGCTATCCGGTGCTGCGCGGGACGATCCGCGATCAGATCACGCAGCAGCGCCGGGCATTCCTCAGAGTCTTCGCCTGCGGGAACGATCTGTCCCACGAGCCGCCGGACACCCCGCTGCCGGACCCCGTGGCGGCGGGGACAGAGCCGCTTCTGGTCGTGGGCGCCATGGCGGGCGGCCAGGGGCAAGCCGGCAGCGGCGGTGGCGATGAGCGGCCGCCGTCGCTCAGATCGCCCCGTCGGCCCTGAGCTGGGCGATCTCCGCCGACTCGAGCCCCAGCTCGCCGAGGATCTCCTCGGTGTGCTGGCCGAGGGTCGGCGGGGGCCGCCGGAGCCGGGTCGGGGTGCCGGCCATCGTGACGGGAGAGCCGAGGGCGCGGAAGGGCCCCGCCGTGGGGTGGTCGATCGTCTCCACCATCGCGCGTGCCAGCGCCTGGGGATCGGCGAGGGCCTCGGCGACGGTGCTGACGCGGCCGCAGGGCACGCCGACGGCCCGCAAGCGCGCGATCCACACCTCGGCCGACTCGCCGGCGAGGGCCTCCTGGACGAGGCGGTCCACCCTCTCGCGGTTCACGACGCGGGCGGCATTGGTGGCGAGCCGCGGGTCGGTGGCCCACTCGGGGTGAGCCACGGCCGCAGCGAGGCGGGCGAACTGCGCGTCGTTGCCGACGGCCAGGGCGAGCGCGCCCGTCCGGGTCGCGTAGGTCCGGTACGGCACCCGGCAATTCCTCGCCTCGGTCCAGCCCGACCTCGACTTTCGCGTGATCCCTGACTCGGGCCACTGGAGTCCCTACGAGGCAGCCGACGCGCTCAACGCCGCCTTGTTCGACATGCTGGGAGCGAATCCGGCCCGGCCGCCTCGACGTTGCTGATCGCATCGGCGTGGATCTCCACCATCACAT
>JACOVB010000429.1 GCA_016177555.1 Candidatus Rokuibacteriota bacterium | reverse complement strand
GTCTCGGCCAAGCGCCCGCTCTGGATCCTGCACGATGGGCCGCCCTACGCCACTGGCCACCTCCACAGGGGCACGGCGCTCAACAAGATCTTGAAGGACTTCATCGTCAAGTCCCGCACCATGCTCGGGCAGAACGCGGTGTACGTTCCGGGCTGGGACTGCCACGGCCTGCCCATCGAGCATCAGGTGGACAAGGAGCTGGGGCTCGACACGGCCTCGCTCGACGTGCGCCGCGCCATGGACCCCGTGGAGAAGATCCGTCGCTGCCGCGAGTACGCCGCCAAGTTCATCGACATCCAGAGGGACGAGTTCCGGCGGCTGGGCGTCTTTGGCGACTGGAAGCACCCCTACATCACCATGGAGCCGGCGTACCAGGCCACCATCGTCAGGGAGTTCGGGCGCTTCGTGGGCCGCGGCATGGTCTACAAGGGGCTCAAGCCCGTGCACTGGTGCATGCACTGCAAGACGGCGCTGGCCCAGGCGGAAGTCGAGTACGAGGACCAGACGACCCCGTCGGTGTACGTGAAGTTCCCCGTGAAGGCGCCGAGCCCGGCACTGGCTCAGCGGCTCGGTGGTCGGACGGCCTCCCTCGTCATCTGGACCACGACGCCGTGGACGCTCCCGGCCAACCTCGCCCTCGCGGTTCACCCCGGCGAGACCTACACCGCGCTCGAGGTCGGCGGCGAGTGGCTCATCGTGGCCCGCGCCCTGGCCGGCGCGGCCGGGCAGCTCGAGGGAGTGCGGGGCCGCGCCGCGGCCACGGAGCTCGCGGTGTCGGGCGAGGCGCTCGCGGGCACCCTGGCGCGCCACCCCTGGCTCGAGCGCGACGTGCCGGTGATCCCCGCGGACTTCGTCGCCATGGACACCGGCACGGGGCTCGTCCACATCGCTCCCGGCCATGGGGAAGAAGACTACGAGCTTGGACGCAAGGCGGGACTCAAGGTCTACAACCCGGTGGACGACGACGGCCGGTTCAGCGCAGAGGTGACGCACTTCGCCGGGCTCACGGTGTGGGAGGCCAATCCCAGGATCATCGAGCATCTGCGGAGCGTGGGGGCGCTCGTGGCGTCGGTCCCGGTCGAGCACACCTACCCGCATTGCTGGCGCTGCAAGAATCCGACCCTGTTCCTCGCCACCGAGCAATGGTTCATCGCCCTCGATCAGACGGGCCTCCGGCAGAAGGCGCTGGACGCCATCCGGCGCGATGTCCGGTGGATCCCGCCCTGGGGCGAGGAGCGCATCTTCAACATGGTGGCGCATCGTCCCGAGTGGGTCATCTCCCGCCAGCGGGTCTGGGGCGTGCCCATCGTCGCCTTCTATTGCCAGGGGTGCGACGGGCTCTTGCTGGACGAGCCCCTCGTGGAGCACGTGGCGGCCATCATGAGAGCCGGCCGCGGCACCGACGAGTGGCACGCGCGCGAGGCGGCCGACCTCCTGCCGCCCGGCACCGCCTGCCCCACTTGCGGCGGGGTCTCCTTCCGCAAGGAGACGGATATCCTCGACGTGTGGTTCGACTCCGGCTGCAGCCACGCGGCCGTGCTCGAGACCCGGGCCGATCTCCGCTGGCCGGCCGACATGTACCTCGAGGGCTCGGACCAGCACCGCGGCTGGTTCCACTCCTCTCTTCTCGAGGCCGTCGGCACGCGCGACAAGCCGCCCTACCGATCCGTCCTCACCCACGGCTTCGTCGTGGACGGCGAGGGGCGGAAGATGTCCAAGTCCCGGGGCAACAACGTGACGCCCGAGGAGCTGATCCCGAAGTACGGCGCCGAGGTCTTGCGTCTGTGGGTGGCCGCCGAGGACTACACGGAGGACATCCGTCTGTCGCACGAGATCTTGAACCGGCTGGCGGACGCCTACCGCCGGGTGCGCAACACCTGCCGCTTCCTCCTGGGGGCGCTCGCCGACTTCGATCCCGACCGCGACCGCGTGTCCTACGCGCAGATGGACGAGCTGGACCGCTGGGCGCTGCTGCGGCTCGGCGAGCTCATCGCGCGGGTGCGCAAGGCGTACGACGAGTACCAGTTCCACGCGGTGTTTCACTCCGCGCACAACTTCTGCGCCGTGGATCTCTCGGCGCTGTACCTCGACATCATCAAGGACCGCCTCTACGTCCTAGCTCCCGATGACCCGCGCCGCCGTGCCGCCCAGACGGTGTGCTTCGAGGTGCTGACGGCCCTGACCCGCCTGCTGGCGCCGATCCTCACCTTCACGACGGACGAGGTCTGGGCGCATATCCCCGGCCGCGGCAAGCCCGAGAGCGTGCACCTGACGCTGTTCCCCGAGGAGCGCGGCGAGTGGCTGGACGAGGCGCTGGCCGCCGACTGGACTCGGCTGCTGGAGCTGCGCGGCGAGGTCTCCCGCGCGCTCGAGGGGGCGCGCAAGGCCGGCCGCATCGGCAAGGGGCTCGACGCCGTGGTCTACATCGTCACGGCTCCGGAGGAGCAGTGGCTGCCGCTGCTCCAGGGCAAGGGCGGGGCGCTGCTCGCCGCGCTCTTCAACGTCTCGGGCGTCCGGGTGAAGGAGGCGCCGCCCGCGGGCGCCGGCCGGGCGTACGACAGCCAGGACATCCCCGGCCTCCTGGTGACGATCGTCCCCGCCCAGGGGCTCGGCTGGAAAAAGTGTGCGCGCTGCTGGATGTGGAGCGG
>JACOVB010000026.1 GCA_016177555.1 Candidatus Rokuibacteriota bacterium | reverse complement strand
GTTCGGCTGGCGTTACGCCCGGCGCCAGGTCTTCAACGCCTCGGCGCGAGTGAGCCCGCTGGCCGCCCCGGACGCCAGCATCCGCGTCGGCGATCTCCTGCCCTGAAGCCGCCGCCCATGAGAACACGACGGCTTGCCTTGATCGCGGCGATTCTCGTCGCGGGCTGCGCGATGAGTTCCCGGCCGTCCCCGCCCGCACACTCGAGCGCGGCCGGGGAGACTCGGCATGCCGCCGAGGATCGGCGCTGCTCGGCTGCCGATCCCGATCGCTTCGCGTGGTTCTGCGTGATCGGCCAGATCGTCTCCGGCACCGTGTCGAACCTGCAGCCGGACGCGGGCTCCGGGCCCAGGTAGAAAGCCGCGCCATCCGAGTGCCCCGCGTGGCGCTCGCTCAGTTGCCCATCACGAGGGGGGCGCCTCCTTCCCCTCCCCGGAAGCCGACCGGCGGCTTCCCGTGAGGCGTCTGGGGGACGCGGAGCAGGGTGCCTTGACATGCTCCGGGCGCTGGCTGATATTCCCGCCAACTCGGTAGCGAGGAAGCGCGCCGGCTGCCGGAACGCGCACCCATCATCGGGAGCAGCCCTCGGGCCCACCCCGTTTCCAGAGGAGGAGCACCCATGCGAGAAGCACGCCTCAGCCGTCGGACATTCCTGGCGGGCGCCGCCGGCGCCTCGGCAGCCCTGGCCGTCGGCAGCCGCGCCGCCGCGGCGCCCGCCGTGAAGAAGGGCACCAGCCTCCGGCTCTGGATTCTCAAGACCTACGTGGAGCCGACCAACAAGGCGATCGAGGCGAGCGCCAAGCGCTGGGCCGAGAAGCACGGCGCCGCCGTCACCGTCGAGTACTTCACGTTCGAGGACATGCAGACGAAGTACGTGGCGGCCATCGAGAACAAGAGCACGCCGGACGTCGGCCAGCTGGAGACGGGGGCGCCGGCGCGCTTCGCCGGCATGGGCCAGCTGCTGGACCTCACGAGCTTCTCGCGCCAGATCGAGGGCGAGGTGGGCAAGCCCCCGGCCAACGTGGCGCCGGTCACCATCGTGGGCGGCAAGACGTACGCGATCCCCTGGTACATCATGGCGGGGTTCTGGTACGTGTGGCGCGACGTCTTGGAGAAGGCCAAGGTCAAGATGCCGAGCACCTTCGACGACGCCGTGAAGGTGGCCCACGCCGTCAACCGCCCGAAGGACAACTTCTACGGGATGGGCCAGAGCTGGAACCGCACCTCCGACGGCTACGGCGTCATGCAGAGCTTGATGTACTCCCACGGGGTGGGCTGGGCGAACAAGGCCGGCAAGTACCAGTCGATCAAGACGCCCCGCATGCAGCAGGTCATGAAGTGGGCGACCGACATCTACAAGGACGGCATCCAGCCGGCCGACACCCTGACCTGGACGGGCTCGGGCAACAACGAGAACTTCATCGCCCGGAACATCGCGCAGACCTCGAACGGCCCCAGCATCACCTTCGCGCTCGAGAACGCGCTGGCCAAGGCGACGGACGCCAAGGAGCGCAAGCAGAGGGAAGAGGCGCTCGCCAACCATGTCGCGCTCCCGCACCTGGCCGGCCCGGACAGGCGGCGGATGTGGGCCATCGCGATGAGCTTCGGCATCTTCAAGAACTCCAAGGATCCCGAGGCGGCCATGAGCCTGGTGGCCCACATGCTGTCCCCCGAGGAGACGGTCCGGGTGATGCAGGACTCGTACGGCCAGTTCGCGCCGGTGCTCGACAAGGCCCGGACGGCCGCGAAGGAGTACTTCAACAAGAACGAGAACTACCGGACGTTCGGACGGGCGGCCGAGTGGTTCGTGCCCACGGGCTGGCCCGGTCCGGTCACCGCGGCCGCGGCCGAGGTGCAGGCAAGCAACGTCCTCACCGACGCGCCGGCCAAGGTCATCATCGACAAGTGGCCGATCGACAGGGCCATCGAGTTCGCGGACAAGAAGATCAAGGAGATCTACGACACCATCGGTGGCTGAGTCGGCCGGCGTCGCGGGCGCTGAAGACAGTGCCCGCCGGCCGGTGTCCCGCCGCTCCTCCCGGCGGGACACCGGCACGGCCGTGCTGTTCCTGCTGCCCCTGTTCGTGCTGGTGGTGGGGCTGATCGTCTACCCGTTCTACCGCGCCGTCTGGCTGTCCTTCACCGACAAGCTGGTCGGCTATCCCGAGCGCTTCATCGGCCTCGGGAATTACATCTACCTGTTCAACGACGACACCTTCCGCACCGTGGTCAAGAACAGCGTCGTTTTCACGCTGGGCTCGGTCGCGCTCAAGCTGCTGACCGGCCTCGGCATGGCGCTGGTGCTGCACGCGACCTGGCGCTGGCGGAACTTCTTCCGGGGGCTGTTCCTGCTGCCGTGGATCACGTCCACCGTCATCATCGCGCTCACCTGGCGGTGGATGTTCGACTCCTTCCCCGGCCGCGGCTTCTTCAACAGCGTGCTGCTCGACCTGGGGCTGCTCGGCCGCCCGATCGCCTTCATGGCCACCCCCGAAGGGGCCATGGCGGCGGTCATCGTCGCCAACTGGTGGCGCGGATTCCCGTTCTTCGGCGTCTCCTATCTCGCCGCCATGCAGTCGATCCCCCTGGAGACGTACGAGGCGGCGTCGGTCGACGGCGCGGGCTCCTGGCGGCGCTTCTGGCACGTGACCCTGCCGGGCCTCAAGCACATCATGATCGTGACGATCCTGCTGTCCTTCATCTGGACGATCAACGACTTCAACATCATCTACGTCATGACGCGCGGCGGCCCGGGAACGGCCACGCAGGTCTTCGCCACCTACTCGTACGACGTGGCGTTCAACTCGCTGCGCTGGGGCCGGGGCGTGACCATCTCCCTCTACATGGTGCCGCTGCTGATCGTCGGCATCGTCCTCGTCAGCCGGTACCTGCTGCGTGACAAGGACTGAGACGAAGCGGCCGCGCGCGTACGGCCCGGGGGCGGTCTTCGCCACCGCGGGGCTCGTCGCCTTCGTGCTGATCATCCTGGTGCCGTTCTGGTGGATCGCCAGCATGTCGTTCAAGACCTACGAGCAGATCCAGTTCGCCACGAGCATCTATGTGCCGCGGCCCTTCACCTGGGAGAACTACACCGGCCTGTGGCTGGAGACGCGCTTCCCGCTCTGGCTCCGCAACAGCCTGGCCACGGCGGTGGTGGTGACCGCGATCACCACCGTCATCGCCACCCTGAGCGGCTACGCGGTGGCGCGGCTGCGGTTCCCGGGCCGCGGGTGGGTGGCGAGCCTGATCCTGATCCTGTACCTGGTGCCGCCCGCCCTCCTCTTCATCCCGCTCTACCGGGTGCTGGCGGAGATGGGGGCCACGAACAGCCTGGTCTCGCTGTTCCTCTCGTACCCCACCTTCACCGTCCCCTTCTGCACGTGGCTCCTGATCGGCTTCTTCAAGGCGCTGCCGAGGGAACTGGAGGAGGCGGCGCTCGTGGACGGCGCCAGCCGCGCCACCGCCCTGCTCAAGGTGCTGCTTCCGCTGGCCGCGCCCGGCATCGTGGCCTCGGCGATCTTCGCCTTCACCCTGTCCTGGAACGAGTTCCTCTACGCGCTCATCTTCATCCAGGACGAGACGTCGATCACGGTGCCGGTGGGCCTGAACCTGCTGATCTACGGTGACGTCTTCCACTGGGGCCAGCTGATGGCGGCCTCGGTCATCACGACCCTGCCGGTGGTCGCGCTCTACATGTTCGTCCACCGCTGGATGGTGGAGGGGCTCGCCGCGGGGTCAGTCAAGGGCTGAGCGGCGCGCCCCGGGAGATGTCGAGGACCGTCCCCCTCAGCCCGTCCCGACCAGCCGCTTGATGGTCGCGACCGCGGCCGGGGCGTCCGGCGCCCAGCCGTCGGCGCCGATGGTGTCCGCGAAGTCCTGGGTGACCGGCGCCCCCCCGATGACGGTCTTCACGCCGTCGGCCACACCCGACCGGCGCAACGCCTCCAGCGTCTGGCGCATCTCGCGCATCGTCGTCGTCAGCAGCGCGGACAGTCCGACCGCCGCCGGGCGATGCTCCTTGATGGCCTGGATGAACTTCTCGGCCGACACGTTGGTGCCGAGGTCGATCACCTGGAAGCCGCCGGCCTCGAGCATCATGACCACGAGATTCTTGCCGATGTCGTGCAGATCGCCGCGGACCGTGCCGACCACGACCACGGGGCGAGGCCCGCCCCCACCCCCGGTGCTGGCGAGGGCCGGCTTGAGGAGCCTCAGCCCGGTGTGCATGGCCCGCGCGCAGAGCAGCACCTCGCCGATGTACATCTCCTTGGCGCCGAACCGCTTGCCCACCACGTCCATGGCAGGGAGCAGCCCGGTGTCGAGGATCTCGGTGGCCGGCACGCCGGCGGCGAGGGCGGCGGAGACCCGTGCCTGGACGGCGTCGCGGTCTCCCCCCATGACGGCCTGCTTCAGACCTTCGACATCGAGCATGATCGTCTCCTCAGCGGGCGGTCAGCGGCAGCGCGCCCCAGTCCTCGACCATCCGGGCGACCCGGACCAGGCGGTCCCACTTCGCGTCCGGGGGAACCATGTCGCTCACGCCGAGGATGAACCGATCCCCCGGCGCGATCTCGGCGAAGAGGCGGCGCATGTGCGTCTCGAACTCCTCCTCGCTCATGCTGTCCTCGAGCAGCGCCACCGACGGCACGCCTCCGAAGATGGTGATCTTGCCGGCGAACGCCCGCCGCATCGCCCCCAGGGTGCACTGCACCATGGGCGGCGCGCACACCGACTCGGCCACGTCGATTCCGCTGGCGGCCAGCAGGTCGAGGAGGCTCTCGTTCTCGCCGTCGCAGTGGCTCATGAAGATCTTGCCGCCGGCGTGGAGGATCTCCGCCCAGCGCTGGAGCCAGGGGAGGATGTGCTCCTTGAAGAGCGGCGGATAGGTGATGGTGTCGTCGTAGTTGGCGCCCATCATCACCGCCTCCGCGGGCGAGCCGGCGAGAATTCGCACGAGCTGCTCGTAGAAGGGCGCCATGTCCTCGCAGAGCTGCCGGACCTCCCTGGGATGGTCCGCGAGCTCGTAGTAGAACTGCGTGCCGTCCACGAGATCCCGCATGAGGTGCTGCACGGGCGACGCGCTGCCGAGCCCGTGGGCGACGGCGAGCCCGCGGTCGCCCACCTCGGCCTGGAACCGGCGGTAGTTGTCATAGTCGGCGGTCAGCCGGATGTTCCGGAAGATGTACCCGACCACCCGGTAGTCCTCGGGACGCTTGATCACGTGCTCGTCGAT
>JACOVB010000025.1 GCA_016177555.1 Candidatus Rokuibacteriota bacterium | reverse complement strand
CCTGCCGGAGCGGGCCGCCCTGCTGGCCGCCGCCCTGCTCCTCATCAAGCCCGGGCTGGCCACCGACCTCGCCGGCTTCGCCCTTCTCGGCGCGGTGTTCGCGATCCAGCGGCTCCGCCCCGCTCCCGTGGCTCAACCCGCTTCCTGAGGAGACGCGCCCATGCCATCGGTGCCCGACGAGCAGGCTGACCGCATCTTCAGGGCGCCCTAGGGTGGAGATCGAGGCCCTTCGCGCGCGGCTCGATGCGGCGCTCTCCGAGCGCCCCCGCATCGCGCTCGACCGGAGCGACCTCGTCTGCGCCGCCGTGCTCCTGCCCATCACCGATCACGGCGGCCCCCACATCGTCTTCACCAAGAAGTCGGACGCCGTGCCGCACCACAAGGGGCAGTTCTCCTTCCCGGGCGGCATCTGCGAGGAGCGGGACGCCTCGCGCGTGGAGACGGCCCTCCGCGAGGCGTGGGAGGAGATCCGGCTGCCGCCCGACGCCGTGGAAGTGCTGGGGCTGCTGGACGACACGGCGACCCGCGCGACGCCGTTCGTGATCACGCCGGTGGTGGGCATCGTGCGCGGCCCCGTCACGTTCCGGCCCGACGGGCGCGAGATCGAGCGCGTGATCGAGGTGTCGCTGGACCGGCTGCTCGACCCGGCCATCTTCAGCACGGAGATGTGGGAGCGGGACGGCGAGGTCCACCCCGTGCACTTCTACCAGGTGTCCGCCGCCGACGTGGTGTGGGGCGCGACCGCGCGGATCCTGAAACAGTTCCTGGACATCCTCGACGACGCGGAGGCGACCCCGTGAGCTACGAGACCCTGCTGGTGGACGTGCTGGACGGCGTGGCGACGGTGACCCTGAACCGGCCGGACAAGCGCAATGCGCTCAGCCAGACCCTGGTCCGGGAGCTCGAGGGGGCGCTCGGAACCCTCGAGCCGGACCCGGCCGCGCGCGTGATCGTGCTCCGCGGGGCCGGGGACAAGGCCTTCTGCGCGGGCGCCGATCTCGGCGGCGCCGCGGATCGGGGGACCACCCTGGCAGCGCGCGAGTCCTTCGCCGGCCTCCCGCGCATCCTCGAGGGCATGGCGCGGATGAAGACGCCGGTCATCGCCCAGGTCCATGGCTTCGCGCTGGCGGGCGGCTGCGGCCTGGCCGTGGGCTGCGACATCGTCGTGGCCTCGGAGGATGCGGTGTTCGGGCTGCCGGAGATCAAGATCGGCGTGCTCCCGCTCATCGTCATGGCGCCCATCCTCCGCTCGGTGGGTCGCAAGCGCGGGATGCTGATGATCCTCACGGGCGAGCAGGTGTCGGCGCGCGAGGCCTTCGAGATGGGGCTCGTGAGCCGCGTGGTGCCGCGGGCCGAGCTGGAGACCGCGGTGAGCGCGCTGGCCCGGACACTGGCGGGGCTCTCGCCCACCGCGCTCGGCATCGCCAAGGAAGCCGCTGCGGCGCAGGCCGGCATGGAGTACGGGGCGGCGCTCCGCTACCTCCGGGAGCTGACGACGCTCGTCTTCATGTCCGACGACGCGAAGGAAGGAATCGCCGCCTTCTTCGAGAAGCGCCCGCCGCGCTGGACGGGCCGGTGACGCGCGTGCGGATCGCGCCCCTGGCTGGCGTCGCCCTCGACGTGCTGCTCGGCGCCGCGCTCTGGGCCGGCGCGGTGTCCGCCCAGCCCGCCGAGTCGCCGCTCACGGTGGCGACCATCAGCGGCCAGGTCGAGGTCTACCGCAAGGCACACAACGCGTGGGAGCCGGCCAGGCTTCGGACGCAGATCGCCAAGGGAGAGGGTGCCCGCGCGCTTCCCGGTGGACGCCTCACGCTCCGCAGCGTGGGCGGTCATGCGCTCCGGCTGGCGCCGCTGTCCCAGGTGTTCCTCGCCGACGATGCGCCGGCTGCCGGCGCCCCGCTCGCACTTCGCATGGACGGCGGCCGGGTCTGGGTCGCCGTGCTCCCCGGCGTCTCGCTGCGCGCGCCCCTCGAGGTCCAGGCGGGGCCCGTGACGGTGGGTCTCCGCGGCGGTGCCGCCGGGCTCCGCGCCAACGGCGACGGGTCGGTGCTGTTGCGCGTGTATCACGGCGTCGCGGCCTGCTCCGGTTCTGCCGGCGACCGCAAGTGGGAACGGATGGTCAAGGCGGGCGAGGAGATCACCGTGCCCGGCTCCGGCGCGCCGGGCGAGGCCAGCTCCCTGACCCGGGACAGTGCCGAAGCGGCGTGGGTCGGCTGGAACCAGGAGCAGGATCGGGCGGGCGGCTATGTGGGCTCGACGCCGACGCGCTGACGACGACGGGGTCCGCGAGGGGTCACGGCAGCCTGACCGTCGTGGTGTCTCCGCTCGTCGTCACGGCAAAGACGCCCAGCGACGTGGAGCTGTAGGCGTAGGGGCTCCAGCCCGCGGGGGGGGCAGGAGTCGAGGCCATGAAGGGCCCCGACACCATGCCATCGCTATTGGTGGTTGCGACATTGAGGTCGGCCAGCGTGGACGGCAGGGTCCGCATGTGCGAGGAGTACATGCTGATGGCCGACACGAGGGTGCGGGCGTCGGCCTCGGCCTTGGCAATGCGAGCCCGCGACTGCATGTTGGCGTAGAGCGGGATGGCGATGGCCGCCAGGATGCCGATGACGGCCACGACGATCATGAGCTCGATCAGGGTGAAGCCCCGAGCGGCTCGTCGCGGGCGCTGTCCGTGAGGCCGGGAGCCCATCAAGAACCAGGCTAGCACCGTTGCCGCCGTCTTCCCTTAGGGTTTCTGCCAGGCGGCGGCGCCGCACCTCCGCAGATGGGCCTGTTTCAGCGGCCTGCTAGGGCCACCAGAGGTAGAGGAAGCGGGGGCCCGCGCCGCCGACGAGGCCGGCGAGGTGGGCCACGGCCGCCTCCGCCGTGGGCGCGGCCGGGGTCGAGGAGTAGAAGTTGGCGCGGTACTCCCTCGGGCGGTGGTACATGACAATGCGCGCCTCGCTCAGCCCCGCCGCCTGCCGGGCCGTCTCCACCGCGTCATCCAGATACCCCACCCGGTCCACGAGGCCGAGGGCGCGCGCCTGCTCGGCCGTGTAGATGCGCCCGTCGGCCGCGGCGCGGACGCGCTCCTCCGGCATCTTCCGGGAGGCGGCGATGAGGCGGACGAAGCGGCCGTGCATGTCGTCGATCACGCCCTGGAAGATGGCGCGCTCCTCGTCGGTGAGGCTGCGAAAGGGCGAGCCCGCGTCCTTCCTGGGCCCCGACTTGATGGCGAGCGGCGCGACGCCGATCTTCTCCAGCAGCCCCTGGGCGTTCACGGTGAGCATGACCACGCCGATGCTGCCCGTGATGGCCGTCGGATGGGCGATGATGGTGTCGGCCGCCAGCGCGGCGTAGTACCCGCCCGAGGCGCCCACGTCCATGATCACCGCGACCACGGGGATCTTCTTCCGCGCCTTGAAGGCAGAGATCTCGTGGTGGAGAATGTCCGAGGCCGTGATGGTGCCGCCCGGGCTGTTGATGCGGACGATGAGGGCCCGCACGCGGTCGTCCTGGTCGGCGCGCCGCAGCTCCTCGCGCACCCGCGCGAGCAGGGGGACCCGCGGTGGCGGCGTGCCGATGGACAGCCCGGGGTTGTCCTCGGCCAGCACGCCGGAGAGGTCCATCAGCACGATCTTGGCCGCGCCCGAGCCCTCCACGGTCTCTTCCACGAGCGGGCGGATGCGCGGCTGGAGGTCGAGGGAGATCACCGAGCACCCGGAGAGGACGAGGGCCGCGAGGAGCGCGGCGACGGAGCCGGACAGGCGGGAGGAGCGCATGGCGGGAGTATACGGGCGGCGCCCGGCATTCTCAACGGCCGGGCGCTATAATCGCGGAGCCCCATGCGCGACATCGTGACGCTGGACGACGTCAAGGCCGCGGCCGCGCGGCTCCATGGGCGCATCCACCGCACCCCTGTGATGACGAGCCGCTCCTTCGACGAGGCCAGTGGCTTCTCGGTCTTCTTCAAGTGCGAGAACCTGCAGCGGGCCGGGGCCTTCAAGATCCGCGGGGCGCTCAACAAGCTCCTGTCGCTCTCGGATTCGGAGCGCGCGCGGGGCGTCGTGGCCTTCTCCTCCGGCAACCACGCCCAGGGGGTCGCGCTGGCCGCGCGCCTCACCGGGGCCAGCGCGATGATCCTGATGCCGACGGATGCGCCCGCGCTCAAGCTCCAGGCCACCCGCGGCTACGGCGCCGAGGTGGTCTTCTACGACCGCCGTACCGAGGACCGGGAGGAGCGGGCCAGGGACCTCGTGGCACGCACGGGGCGGGTGCTGGTGCCGCCCTATGACGACCCTGCCATCATGGCCGGGCAGGGGACGGCGGCGCTGGAGCTGTTCGAGGAGGTCGGCGCACTCGACGTCCTCCTCACGCCCGTGGGCGGCGGTGGGCTCATGGCCGGCTGCAGCACGGTGGCGAAAGCGCTCGATCCACGGATCAGCGTCTTCGGGGTGGAGGCAGACAGCGCCAACGACACATTCCTGTCTCTCGAGACGGGCGCGCGCGTGGCCATCGCGCCGCCTCCCACCATCGCCGATGGCATCCGCAACCTCTCGCCGGGGGCGCTCACCTTTCCGGTGCTCCAGAAGAACCTGTCCGGCGTGCTTCTCGTCTCCGACGCGGAGATCGAGGCCGCGATGCGCTTTCTGCTGTTCCGCTGCAAGCTCCTCGTCGAGCCGACGGGCGCCGTCGCCGCGGCGGCGGTGCTGGCGGGCAAGATGCCGCTCGGCACGGGGTTGCGCGTGGGTGTGGTGCTGTCGGGCGGCAACGTGGACCCCGAGGTCCTGGCCCGCATCATCAGCCCGGGCTGAGGGGTCAGCGCCAGTGGTAGGCGGGGATGATCTGCTCGGCCACCCTGGCGAGCTTGACATGGCAAGGCCGGACACCTCAAGGTCTTGGTAGCCATGTATCCCGGAAGGCCAGCGTGAGCGGATGGGATCGGCGGGGGGCCGAGCGAGCCAGGGCGGACTGGCCGCTGACCATCGAGACCTTCGACCGGCGGGTGATCACGGGCGAGGTCCTGGACGTCAGCACCTCGGGGATGCGCGTCCGGACCGCGAGTGACTTGCCCGTCGGCGCGGCGGTGACCGTGAGCGTGGTGCTCCCTCAGGGGGCCGACCGGCTCGAGGTGGTCGCCCGCGTGGCGAGGCGGACCAGCGAGGACCTCGCGCTCGACTTCATCGGCCTGCCGGAGACCGAGGCGCGCCGCATGAAACCGCTCGTGTCGTCGTGGGAGGCGAGGCGGCGCGCGCCGCGCGTGCACACCCCCGTGCCGGTCAGCATCGAGAAGCGGATGGACGGCAGCGCGCGCGGCGAGACGGTAGACCTGAGCGCGTTCGCCGCCAAGGTCGCGACCGACCTGGCGCTCCAGCCCGGGGACCTGGTGACCCTCTCTCTCTCCCCGGCGGCACCCGGCACCACGCTCACGCTGCCAGCGGTGGTGTGGGACGTGGGCAGCACGGGGTCGGTGCTCGTCTTCGTGAACCTGCCCCGGAGCGACTTCGGCCGACTCGGGGCCTACGTGTCGAGCCTGCTCCAGCGCGAATCCTGAGCGTGGCGGGCCCGCGCCCACTTTCGAATTGACAGGCGGCGAAGCCACCGCATAAGATGAATGGCGGTTCAGTCACCCGCCATGCGAGACCCTGACAAGCCCCAGCAGATCATCGACGCCGCAGTTCGGGTGTTCGCCCGGAAGGGCTACTACAACTCCCGCGTCTCCGACATCGCCAAGGAGGCGGGGATCGCGGCGGGCACCATCTACCTCTACTTCCGGACCAAGGACGACATCCTCGTGACCCTCTTCCGGGAGAAGATGACGGAGTTCGTGGGGACAGTGCGCAAGGCCATCGCCGACGAGCCGGACGCGGTGGCCAAGCTGCGGCGGCTCATCCATCTGCACTTCGAGCTGCTCGAGGGGCGCCCGGAGCTGGCGGAGGTCGTCCAGGTCGAGCAGCGCCAGGGGCAGAAGTTCTTCCGCGGCGCCTCGGCCCACGAGATCTCCTCCTACTTCGCCCTGATCGGGTCGGTGCTGGAGGAGGGGGTGGCCGAGGGCCGCCTCCGTCCGACCCTCCCCGTCAAGATCGCCACGAAGACGCTGTTCGGGGCCATGGACCAGATGGCGACCTCCTGGGTGCTGGGCAAGCGCGGCTATCAGCTGGCGGACACGGCGGATGCGGTCGCCGACATCTTCCTGCAGGGCGTCGCGGTCCGTTAACCGAGACAAAGGAGAGACTTGCGATGCCGTACGAGACGCTGATCCTGACCCGCGAAGAGAGCTTCGCCGTCATCACGCTCAACCGCCCCCCGGCCAATGCCATCAGCGAGCAGCTCATGCGCGATCTGAACGCCGCGCTGTCCGAGCTGGAGCATGACGACGCCGTGCGGTCCATCATCATCACCGGGGCGGGCGGCAAGATCTTCTGCGCGGGCGCCGACCTCGGCTCGGCCTTCTCCGGTCCCGACGTCGGCTCGTTCATTCGCTTCGGCAACAGCGTGGTGCGGCGTATCGAGCGCTTCCCGAAGCCGGTGATCGCCGCCATCAACGGGCATGCGCTGGGGGGCGGCTGCGAGATCTCCATGGGCTGCCACGTCCGCATCCTGAAGGAGACGGCGCGCATGGGGCAGACGGAGTCCAATCTGGGCCTCATCCCGGGCTATGGCGGCACCCAGCGCCTCCCGCGGCTGATCGGCCGAGGCCTGGCGCTCGAGCACCTGATCCTCGGCACCCAGATCCCCGCCGCCGAGTGCTATCGCCTCGGGCTCGTCAACCGGCTGTCGAAGGACGGGGAGACGCTCGACGACGCCAAGGCCATGGCGCGCGAGATGGCGAAGCGGCCTCCCATCGCCACGCGCCTCATCATCGAGGCCGTGGACGACGGGATCCAGGCGCCCATCGATCAGGCCATCGAGATCGAGGTGCGGGCCTTCGAGAAGGTGCTCAAGACCGAGGACGCGGGCGAGGGCATCCAGGCCTTCTTCCAGAAGCGCCCCGCCAACTTCAAAGGGAAATAGCCGTGGACCTCGGGATACGGGGTAAGGTGGCCCTCGTCACGGGGGGCGCGCGGAGCCTGGGCCGGCAGGACTGCCTCACGCTGGCGGCCGAGGGCTGCAAGGTGATCGTCCTCGACCTGAACGGCGAGGGCGCGGCGGAGACGGCGACGGAGATCACCGGGGCCGGCGGCACCGCGCGGGGCTACGAGGTGGACATCACCACCCGGCCGCAGCTGGCCGAGGTGCTGCAGAAGGCGCAGAGTGAGGTGGGGCCCGTGGACATCTGCGTCAACAACGCGGGGATCATCTACACGCTCGGCCAGCTCAAGGACATGAGCGATGCCGACTGGGATTTCAACCTGTCGGTGAACCTCACCGGGACCTACAACGTCACGAAGGTGGTGTTCCCCGGCATGCGGGAGCGGAGGTGGGGGCGAGTGATCTGCATGGCGTCCATCGCCGGCCTCATGGGCGGCTTCGGGCAGACCGCCTACTCGACGAGCAAGATGGGCGTGGTGGGCTTCGCCAAGTCGGTGGCGCTGGAGGGCGCGCGCTACAACATCACGAGCAACGTGATCGCCCCCGGCATCATCGGGCCCAATGCCAACCTGTCCCCGCTGTACGACCGGATGGTCACGCGCGTGGCGATGCAGAAGGAGGGCGATCCAACGGACGTGGCCAATGCCATCGCCTTCCTCTGCTCCGAGCGCGCCCGCTACATCACGGGCGCCGTGCTGACGGTGACCGGGGGGATGGATCTGTTCACGTTCTAGCGCACGAGACCAACGACGCCACACGAGGAAGAGGAGGACCACCGATGCCCACCGTCAAAGAGACCTTCGACGCGATGGCCAGCAAATTCCAGCCGAGCAAGGCCGCCGGCATCAACGCCACGATCCAGTACGACATCACGGGGGATCAGGCCGGCACCTGGCACGCCGTGATCAAGGATGGCGCCTGCGCGGTGAACGCCGGCCCCGGAGCCAACCCGAACCTGACGCTGACCATGTCCTCCCAGGACTGGCTCGACATGGTCGGCGGCAAGCTCTCCGGGCAGATGGCCTTCATGTCGGGCAAGCTCAAGCTCAAGGGCGACATGGGGCTCGCCATGAAGGTGGGCTCCCTCTTCCAGGTCTAGCAGGCCGCTGAAAAAGGCCCATCTGCGGAGGTACGG
>JACOVB010000428.1 GCA_016177555.1 Candidatus Rokuibacteriota bacterium | reverse complement strand
GATCAGGACGATGTCCTGCGCGCCCTCGACAAGGTCTTCACCCACTTCGCGCGCCGACCCTCGTGAACGCCACGATCGTCTCCCGGCTTCTCTTCGGCATCGGCCGGCGCGCCCCGCGCGTCCCGCTCGCCGCGCTGCGCGTCCTGCCGCTCCGCCTCTTCCACGCGCTGCGGGAGCCCGGGCTGCGCGCGACGCTTCGCCGCGCGTCGCGAGCGCCGTACTACCGTGAGGCCTGCCGGCGCGCTGGCGTGGACCCAGACGCGGTGAGGCGTCTCGACGACCTGGGCGGCTTCTTCCTGACGCCCGAGGTGCTCAAGCGGCAGCCGGAGAGCCTGCTCTGCGGCAAACCGGATCTGGCCATCGAGAGCTCGGGGACCAGCGGGCATGTCACGCGCGTGTACCTGAGCCGCGACGAGCTCGATTACAGCGCGGCCCAGGGCGGGCTGCTGTACGCGCTCTGGGGACTGGGCGGCGGGGATCGTCTTCTTTGCACCCTCGACCTGGCCTGGGGACTCGGCGCCCTGCTCGTCGAGCGCGGCGTGCGCGACTTGCACATGTTCGCCATGGTGCCGGGCCGCGTGGATCCGCGTGAGGCGTATCGGCGGATTGCCGGGTACCGCTTCAATGTCCTGGTCAGCGATCCCTTCTGGCTGGGGCGGCTCACCGAGATCGCAGAGGAGTGCGGACGCCCGGGCCCGATGAAGCTCCTCGTGGGCGGCGGCGAGGGGATCACGGCAAGCACGCGCGCGGAGCTCGAGCGGTTCTGGGGGGCGCCGTTGCTCATGACCTATGCCTCCACCGAGGCGGCCACGATCCTGGGCTTCGAGTGCCTGGAGCGCCAGGGCTATCACGTGAACGAGTTCGATTTCCACATCACCATCGACGGGCCTGACGCCGGCGGGTACGGCGAGCTCGTGCTGACCACGGTCCACCGCCGCGTGATGCCGCTCATCCGCTACCGGACGGGGGACGTGGCGCGCTGGCTGCCCGGCCCCTGTCGCTGCGGGCTGTCCTTCCGCCGGATCTCGCCGCTTCGGGGCCGGCTGGACGAGCAGATCTCTTGCGCCTGGGGCAATGTCCATCCGGAATTCTTCGAGCCGCTGCTGTCGGGGGTCGAGGGGCTCGGCGGGGACTGGCAGGTGGCGCTCGGGGAGCGGGGACTGCGGCCCGTGTTCCAGTTCAGGCTGGAGCTGGAGGGTGGCGCGGCGGAGCACGACGCGGCGGCGAGAGCGGTGCTCGAGGCGCTCGAGCGGTCCGCGCCCGAGGCCTGGCTTGCCTATCGCCAGCAGCTTGTGGACATCGAGCTCCGCTTCTTCGCGCCCGGAACCCTGCGCCGCTCGCGGAAACTCTTGCGGCTCGTGGACGAACGGGGCAGCGGGCCGCCGGGCTGGGTCGAGGCCGGGGCCGTGGCCGCCCGCCTCCGATGAGCCTGCTGGTCGCCCTCGTGCTCGCGCTCGCCGCGCCCGCCTGGGGAGCCGAGCCCGGGGATGCGGCCCGGATGCTCTTCGCCATGGAGGCCGCGTATGCGGGAGTCGAGAGCTACACGGCGCGGTTCGCCCGGCAGGAGGTCGTGGCGAGCGCGCTCCGGCCGCGCGAGGAGGCGCTGGTCAAGTTCCAGCGGCCCGAGCGCATGTATCTCCGCTGGATCGACGGGCCGCCCAGGGGACGCGAGCTGCTCTTCGTTCGCGGGCGCGACGGCGACCGGGCGCTGATTCACGAGCCGGGCTTGTTGACCGGGCTCTTCACCATCCTGCTGGCGCCCGATAGCCCGCGCGTGCTCGGCGAGAGCCGGCACCCGATCACCGATATCGGCCTCGGCCGCCTGATCGACATCATCCTGGGCTCCGCGCGGCGGGCGCAGGAACGGGGAGGGCTCGAGGTGAGCGATGGGGGCCTCGTCGAGGATGGCGGGCGCCCGGGACGGCGGCTCGAGATGCGGGTGCCCCGAGGCGCCGGCCCCGCAGAGGACGTGCGGCGTGCCTCGATCACCATCGACCTTGCCTCAGGGCTCCCGGTGGCGGCCTTGCTCTCCGACGGGGGCGGCCGGGCCGTCGCGGAGTATGCCTACCGGGAGCTGCGGCTGAATCCTTCGCTGAGCGCACTCGACTTCGATCCCGCGAACCCGGGGTATGGGTTCCCGCGGTGGCGGCTATCCCGGTGACCGCCCCTGGAGGAGGAATTTTGTGAGGCCGAAGTGTGCGGAGCGGCTATACTTTCGTTGCCCCGGGGGGTGCGGATTGAGCGGAGCTGCCCTGGGACGAGGGGGGCCTGTGCCATGAAGGGATCCGGTTCTCGCGCTGTCATCGTCGCTGTCACGCTTGTGGCGTTCCTGTCCACCCCGCTCGCGGCGCAGCAGTCGCCGTTCCCTGGCGCGCCCTCGCCGGGCCAAGGGGGCACGAACGGAGGCTACGCCGGGGCACCGTCCTTTGGCGGCGCCACGACCGGATTTCCGTCCGGCGGGGCGCCGCCAGTGTCTCCCCCCGCCACGCTTCCCGGCCCCTGGATGCAGCCTCAGGGTGCGCCGCCGCGGCAGCTCGCTCCCTCGGGAGTCTCGGCGTGTGCGCCGCGTGTGTCGTCTCAGCCGCAGGTGGCGTCGGTGCCTGCCCCGCGCGAGGGCCAGCCCGGCGGAGGCGCCGGCGTGGCCGTGAGTCAGGTCTCTGCGATGCAGGGAGGTCAGGGGGCCCTTCAGATGCCCGGCACGCAGCCAGCCGATCCTCGCCGCGCAGGCGGCGCGACACAGCCTGCCCAGTCGATCCCGGGGCGAGAAGAAGAGCTGTCCCGCCTCGAGGCAAGCTTCTACTTCGATTCCTTCCAGGCGCTGGCGGGATTGCACCGTCCCGGAGCCGCGCAGCCGGCGGCTGGCGCCGAATCGCCTCGCTCCGGGGTCGAGCCGCTCCGCCAGTACGGGTACACCACCTTCGCCGCCGACGTGTCGACCTTCGCTCCCGTCGACGACATGCCGGTGGGCCCCGATTATGTCCTCGGTCCCGGCGATGACCTGACGATCAATGTGTGGGGTCCCGTGGACGCCACCGTCGTGAGGACAGTGGATCGCAACGGCCGCATCGTGCTCCCCAAGGTGGGCGACCTCCGGATCTGGGGGCTCACCTTCTCCCAGGCCGACAGGCTCATCCGCGAGCAGCTCTCGCGCTACTTCCGCGGCTTCCAGACCAGCGTGACCATGGGGCGCCTCCGTACCGTCCGGGTGCATGTGGTCGGCGAGGTCTGCCAGCCCGGCGCCTACACGCTCAGCTCGCTGGCGACCCTGACGAATGCCCTCTTCAGCGCCGGCGGTCCCACGAAGCTCGGCTCGCTGCGCGAGGTGCGGCTGCTCCGCAACGGGCATCAGGTCGGGGCGCTGGATCTCTACGACTTCCTGCAGCGCGGGGACCGGACGCGCGACTTTCGCCTCGAGTCCGGCGACACGGTGTTCGTGCCCACCGTCGGCGAGGTCGCGGCCATCGCGGGGGAGGTCAAGCGCCCCGCCATCTACGAGCTGCGGGGCCAGCAGCGGGTCTCCGATCTCATCACGCTGGCCGGTGGCGTCACGCCCTCCAGCTACCTCAAGCGCGTGCAGATCGTCCGCGCCCAGCCCAATGCCGAGCGCGTGACGGTGGACGTGGACCTGAGCCAGTACTACCTCAAGGGCGACCGGGTCAGCAATCCGCCGGTGAATGCGGGCGACCTCGTCCTCATCTACCGGAGCGACCCGCGCATCTACAACACGGTCAAGCTGGACGGCGCGGTCAAGTATCCGGGCACCTACGAGCTGAAGCCGATGATGCGCATCGCCCAGCTCCTGCCCGCCGATAAGCTCTTGCCCGAGGCGCAGGCCGAGCGCGTGGAGATCGCGCGCCGGCGGCCGGACCTCTCGGTCGAGATCATCCCCGTGAACCTCAAGAAGGCCTGGGGAGGGGACCAGGACCAGGACGTCCTCCTCAGGGCCCTCGACGAGGTGGCCGTGCGCACGGAACTGAAGGCGGCGCGCCTCGTGACGCTCAACGGCCAGATCGTGCGGCCGGGCCGCTATGTGATCGCCGAGGGTGAGCGGCTCAGCGCCGTCCTCGAGCGCGCCGGCGGCTTCACCGACCGCGCCTATCTCAGGAGCGCGGTCTTCACCCGCCAGGCGCTCCAGAAGGTGGAAAGGGAGCGGCTGGACGAGTTCGTCAGGCTGCAGGAGCAACGCATGTTCGCGGCGGCCTCGACGACCGTCGTGGGCGCCGAGAAGGAAGAGATGGCCTCGCAGCAGCAGGCGCTGCAGGCCCAGCGGGAGGCGCTGCGGGCGCTGGCCTCCAAGGTGGCCGTGGGCCGCATGGTGGTGCGCCTTGATGCGCCCGAGAAGCTCCGGGGCAGCCCTGACGACATCGTCCTGGTGGATGGGGACAGCCTCGAGGTCACCGAGCCGCCCGCCTCGGTGTATGTCCTGGGGGCGGTGAGGACCTCCACCTCGGTGCTCTGGACCGAGGGCGCCAGCGCCGAGTACTACGTGAACCGCGTGGGCGGCTTCACCAAGGAGGCGGACAAGAAGGAGCTGCACATCGTCAAGGCCGACGGGTCAGCGATGTCGAGCTTCACCAGCTTGCGCTCCATCGAGCCCGGGGACACGATCGTCGTGCCGCCGAAGCAGGAGGAGAAGATCCGGGTGCTGCCGACGATCCGCGACGTGGTGCAGACCGTCGGTGCAGCGCTCCTGTCCTTCGCGGCGCTGGCCGTCCTGTTCTAGCGCTGCGGCCGGAGCAGGGCGGCCTCGGGGCCGAGGTGGCTGGCCCGCGGGTGGGTGTCGATCTCGTGGACGTGGCCGACTTCCGCTCGCGCTTCGAGGGGCGCGAGGACGTTCTGGCGGGCGTCTTCACCCGGGCGGAGCTGGACTACTGCCGGTCCCGCCCGAAGCCCTGGCCCCGCCTGGCCGCGCGCTTCGCGGCCAAGGAGGCTGCGCTCAAGGCGCTCGGCTCCGGCCTCGCCGGGACGATGACCTGGCAGGACGTGGAAGTGACCCGCGATGCCGTGGGCGCGCCGGGCATGGCCTTCCGCGGAGCGACGGCTCAGGCGCTCGTCCGGGAGGGGCTGGCTGCCGGAGCCGTGTCCCTGTCGCACACCGAGTCCCACGCGATCGCCATGGTCCTCCTGGTGCCGTCCTGATGCGCTACCGCTTCGTGGACGAGATCGTCTCGCTCGAGCTGGAGCCGCGGGCCCGGATCGAGGTCAGCAAGACCTTCGCGCCCGGAGACGACGCCTTGTCGGGTCCAGCGGGACCGGACCGAGTGCCCCACAGCCTGATCCTGGAGCTCCTGACCATGGCCGGAGGCCACCTGATCTTCCGCCGTCTCGG
>JACOVB010000432.1 GCA_016177555.1 Candidatus Rokuibacteriota bacterium | reverse complement strand
CTCTTGGTGAGCGCGCTGTTCTCCCACCGGATCTTCGCGCCGTCGCTGGTCCTG
Source organism: Candidatus Rokuibacteriota bacterium (assembly GCA_016177555.1). Next base: position 4,747 of record JACOVB010000432.1, on the reverse strand, counting down.
GGCATCTTCGGCCTCGGGGCGCTGACGGTGGCCTTCCTGCTCTTCGGTCCGGGCATGGCGCCGTGGGCCGACACGCTCCTCACCGCCTGCTTCGGCTGGAACGCCGAGACCCGCCACTATCGCCTCGACTCCCTCATCCTGACGCTGCTGCAGCCGCCGCTCTTCGTCGCGGTCGTCTCCTTCTTCTACCCGGACGAGCTGCGGGCATTCCTCCGGTCCCACGCCGGACGCGTCCTCGCGGGCACCACGCCGGCGCTGTTCCTCGCGCTCGCCGCCTCGCTCCTGGCCACCAGCGAGATCTCGGCCTCGGGTGTGGCGCCGGCCCCGGCGGGGCTGGCAGCGCCGCTGCGCCAGGGCGGCCCGGCCCCCGCGTTCTCGCTGACCGACCATCGGGGGCGCACGGTGTCGCTCGGGAGCTTCAAGGGCCGCCCGGTGGCCATGACCTTCGTCTACGCGAACTGCCACGCCACCTGCCCGATCCTCATCCAGAGACTCAAGGCCATCGAGGCAAGAACGGCGCCCGGCGCGGCCGCCTTCGTGGCCGTGAGCCTGGACCCGGAGCGCGACACTCCAGGTGCCCTTGCCCACGCGGCCCACCAGTGGGAAGTCGGGGAGCGGTGGCACCTGCTCAGCGGCCCCACCGAGGCCGTGCGCGCTGTCCTCCGCGCCTACGGCGTCCAGTGGGCGCCGCTCCCCGAGGGCGAGATCGCCCACGACAATCTCGTGCTCCTCATCGACGCGCGGGGACGGCTGGCATTCACGTATCGCGGGCTCGCGCACCCGGAGGACCGCCAGGTGGCCGACCTTGCTCGGCTCGCGAGAGAGCAGGGCTAGGCCCATGTACTCTCCCGGGTCGCGAGAGCCCGCCGCGGCGGGCCCCGCCGAGGGTGCGCCCACGCCGCCGCCGCGCCCGGCGCCCCGGGCGGTCCCCTTCACCATCTTTCCCGCTCCCAGCCGGCCCACGGAACCTCTCCACCGCCGCGGGCTCGCCGCGGTGGGTATGGCCTATCAGTGGGTTGAGGTGCTGCTCGACCGCCTGGTCTCGGCGCCGCTGAACCCGCTCTATCACAGCGGGACCATCGCGGTGTTCTCGCTGGCGGTGGCGCTCGTGACCGGCATCTATCTCTTCCTCTTCTACCGGGTCGGCACGGATGCCGCGCATCAGTCCATCGAGGGCATCATGGCGCACCCCCTGGGGATCGGGTCGCTGATGCGCTCGCTCCACCGTTATTCCTCGGATGCGGCCATGCTGGCCGCGGCGCTCCACGGCCTCAAGATGTTCCTCACCGACCGATTCTGGGGCGCGCGGTGGATCGGCTGGGTCACGGGGCTCACCCTGCTGGCGCTCGTCTGGGTCACGGGCGCCACGGGCTACTGGCTCGTGTGGGACACCCAGGCCCAGGTGCTCTCCGTGACCTCGGCGAAGCTCCTCGACGTGCTGCCGGTCTTCGGCGAGCCGCTGATCCGCACCTTCCTCGATGCGGGCCGCATCCAGAACTTCCTCTTCTTCGTTGTCCTCTTCATCCACATCACCATCCCGATCCTGCTCGGGGTGGCCTACTGGATGCACGTCATGCGCCTCTCGCGCGCGCGCTTCATGCCGCCGCGCGTGGTCCTGTGGGTGACGGGGGCCGCGCTCGTGATCGCCAGCGTGCTCCGGCCGGGGCTCTCGGGCCCGCCCGCCGATCTCGGGCGGTTGCCCGGCATCGTCCCGCTGGACTGGTTCTACTTCTTCTATTTCCCGCTGACGCGGCTCGATCCGCTCTGGGGCTGGGGCATCGTCGGCGTCGGGAGCGTCGTCACGCTCGCCGTGCCCTGGGTGCTGCGCGGGGCCGCGCCGCCGCGGGCGAAGGTGGAGAACCCCGCCTGCACGGGCTGCACCCGCTGCTGGAAGGACTGCCCCTACGAGGCCATCATCATGGTCCCGCGTCCGGCCGACGGCAGCCGCTACAAGCAGATGGCGGTGGTGAACCCCGCCAAGTGCGTGGGCTGCGGCATCTGCGTGGGCGCCTGCGACTCCGCCGGCATCCTCCTCGGCGACCAGCCCGTGAGCCTGCTGGGCCAGGCCGTGGCGAGCCGGCTGCGCAGCGTGGCCGCGGCCTCGGGCGGCCAGGCCCCGGTGCTCGTCTACACCTGCCGGCTCATGCGCGGGCTCCAGGGCCGGCTCAGGGCCGACGGGACCCTCGAGGGACTCCCGGGCGTCACGGTCATGGGCCTCCCCTGCGTGGGCACGCTCCACCCGGACATGATCACCAAGTCCCTCGAGGCCGGCGCCCGCGGCATCTTCGTGGCCGGCTGCGTCCCCGAGGACTGCCCGTACCGCGAGGGCAGCCTCTGGCTCGCCGAGCGCCTCCAGGGGCAGCGTCTGCCCTCCCTCAAGACGTTGCCCGAGGGCCGCCTGCGGGTGCGCTGGTACTCTCCCGTGGAGGTGGGACGCTTCCTCGCCGAGCTGCGCACCTTCCAGCGCGAGCTCCCCGCCGGAGCGGGCACGCCGCGGACCGAGGCGGTCCAGGCATGACCGGGCCCGTCTTCGAGCCCCGCCGCCCGCCCCTGGCCTGTCTCGCGGGCTTCGCGCTCCTGCTCACCGCCGTCTCCTGGGGGCTCGGCGCCTTCGCCGCCTTCCCCTGGGCCGCCTCCGACCCGCAGAGCGCGGTGGTCCGCGTGGCCGTCAAGCACGTCGCCTCCTTCGAGCACGAGGCCGCCGCGCGGTCGAAGGAGGAGATCGAGAAGCTCCCCCGCCACATGCGCCCGCAGAGCCCCGAGGGCTCGCGAACCGGCCGCCGCGTCCGGAGCCTGCTCAGCCTGGCGGTGGACGGCCAGCCGCAGCTCCGGAAGAGCTATTCTCCGGGCGGCCTCCGCGGCGACGGCCCCACCTTCGCCTACGAGGAGGTCTCCGTGGCTCCCGGCCGCCGCCGGCTCCAGGTCACCCTCGCCGACGGCCACGCCGACCGGGACCAGGAACGGCCGCGCCGCTGGACGCTCGAGCAGGACGTGGAGATCAAGCCGGGGCAGGCGCTGCTGATCGAGTTCTCCGAGGACGCCGGGCTCACGCTCCGGTAGCCTCCACTGCGCGCTGGCGTCGCGTCCCCTCAGTGGTCTAGAATCCTCTACATCCCGTCCTTCTACAACGAGGCCGCCCTGATCCGCGACATGGGGATCACGGTCTTCCTCATCGAGCATGACATGAAGGTGATCATGGACGAGCCCTCGATGGGGCTGTCGCCGCTGTACGTGGACCGGATCTTCGATATCATCCAGGAGCTCAATCGCCAGGGCATCGCCATCCTGCTGGTGGAGCAGAACGCCAACATGGCGCTCGGCATCGCGCAGCGCGGCTACGTGCTGCAGACCGGGCGCGTGGTGCTGGCCGACACGGCGGTGAACCTGGGTCAACCACCCCACGATGCGCAAGGCATACCTCGAGCTGTGACCACAGGAGGCCCCATGAACAAGATCGAGCGAGTCCGCGCAGCCCTGGCCGGCACGCCGCTGGACCATCCCCCCTTCACCATCTGGTATCACTTCGGCAATCAGCACGCGCCGGCCGAGCGCGCGGCCCAGGTGCACCTCGAGCTCTTCGAGCATTACGATCTGGACCTGCTGAAGGTCATGAACGACTACGACTACCCCATGCCGCAGGGGATGGAGGTCATGGCGACCCCCGCCGACCTCGGGAGGCTCGCCCCCTTCGATCCGCTGGAGACCCCGCTGGGCACCCAGCTCCGCGCCATCGAGCAGATCGCCCGGGCGCTCGCGGGCAAGGCGCTCTTCGTGGACACGCTCTTCAACGCCTGGAACACGCTCCGGCGCAACCTGGTCAAGGAGGCCATGCCGGCCCTCATGAGCGAGCATCCGAAAGCACTGGACGAAGCGCTCCGCGTGGTGAATGACAACCTCATCCGCTACGCGCGCGCCACCCTCGAGCGGGGCGCCGCCGGGATCTTCTTCTCGGTGCCGGCCGCGCCCGACAGCGTCACGCGCCAGCAGTTCGAGCGGTTCATGCGCCCCTTCGACCTCGAGCTGCTCGAGGCCGTTCGGGGGCTCGGCGAGTGCCATGTCCTGCACGCCCACGGCGAGGCGCTCTACCTCGACCGGCTCCTCGACTATCCCGTGCACGCGCTGTCCTGGTCCGACCTCCACGGCGGGCCCACCATCGCCGACGCCCGGAAGCGCACGCCGCTCACGCTCATGACGGGCCTGGACCATGTGGGCTTCCCCTACGTCTCGGCCGGGGTGATCCGCGAGCAGGTGCGGCGCGCCCGCGCCGAGGCGGGCCCCACCGGGTTCATCGTGGCCCCGGGCTGTGCCGTGCCGACGTACAGCTTCCCCCCGCTGATCGCCGCCGCCCGCGACGCCGCGCGGGGGTGACGGACGCGGGTCCGCTCCTCGCCGCCCTGGATGTCGGCACGGGATCTCTCCGGGCGCTTGTCGTCGACGGCGACGGCCGGGTCATGGCCTCGGCCGCCCGGCCCGTGGACATCCACCGGGGCGAGGGCGCCAGGGTTCGAGGGGGCGACTACGACATCCTGGCGGGACGGCGACGGGATCTCTACCTGGCCTTGCGCGATCAGTTCGGCCGGGCCGCCGCCCCGCCGGATTCCTGAGCGCCGGCTGGAGACCAGACGAACACGGCCGCGGTCTTCCTGAACGGGGCGATCAATTCCCTTCCGTTATTTACGAGCCGCTCCTTGAGGAATCGGGCGAGGTAGGCCCGGGGCCCTGGACCCTCGAGCCCCATGTAGGTCAT
>JACOVB010000431.1 GCA_016177555.1 Candidatus Rokuibacteriota bacterium | reverse complement strand
GGCCGGGTCGAGCTCCTGGTCAGCGACACCGGCGTCGGCATGCCGGAGGATGTGCGGGAGCGGATCTGGGACCCGTTCTTCACGACCAAGGGTCCCCAGGGCACGGGCCTCGGGCTCGCCATGACCTATGGGATCCTCTCGCGCCACGAAGCCCGCGTGACGGTGGAGAGCGAGGAGGGGCGCGGCACCACCATCCGGCTGAGCTTTGCCGCGAGCGACCTCCCCGCGGAGCCGCGGATAGATGCCGAGGCTCCACGGCCCGCGGGCCCGCTCCGCTGCCTCGTGGTGGACGACGAGCCGGACGTGGGGGAGGTGCTCGGCGACGTGCTCGCGTCCGCCGGGCACACCGCGGTGGTGGTCGGCGGCGGGGTCGAGGCCATCGAGCGCTTCCAGGCCGAGCGCTTCGACGTGGTGTTCACGGACCTGGCCATGCCGGGGCTCAACGGCTGGGAGGTGGCGCGGCGCATCAAGGGTCTGGCGCCGGGCGTGCCCGTCTTCCTGGTCACGGGCTTCGGGGTGGAAGTCTCGGCCGAGGAGATGAAGGCCAAGGGTGTGGATGCGGTGCTCCCGAAGCCGCTCAGTATCCAGGACACCCTGGCCGCTCTGGCCCAACTGAAGGAGAAACAGCAATGACCAGCCCCATCATCACCGAGGCGGTGCGCGCCCTCATCGACCGGCGCGATCTGACCCGCATCGAGGCCGCGGCCGCCATGGACGCCATCATGTCCGGCGCCGCCACCAACGCCCAGATCGCCGCCTTTCTCACGGCGCTCCGCATGAAGGGCGAGACGGTGGAAGAGCTGATCGGGTTCGCCCAGGTCATGCGGCAGAAGGCCGTGAAGGTGCGCGCCCACGCAAGCGACGTGGTGGCCGCCACCGGCACCGACCGCGAGATGCTCATCGACACCTGCGGCACGGGCGGGGACGCCTCCGGCACCTTCAACGTCTCGACCGCCACGGCCTTCGTGGTGGCGGGGGCCGGGCTCAAGGTGGCCAAGCACGGCAACCGCTCCGTCTCCTCCCTCTGCGGCTCGGCCGACGTGGTCGAGACGCTCGGCATCAACATCGAGCTCACCCCAACGCAGGTGGCCCGCTGCCTGGACGAGGTGGGCATCGGCTTCCTCTACGCGCCGCTCCTGCACACGGCCATGAAGCACGTGATGGCGGCGCGCCGGGAGCTGGGCATCCGGACCGTGTTCAACATGCTCGGGCCCCTCACCAACCCCGCCGGGGCCAATGCCCAGGTCATCGGCGTCTACGCCGATTCCCTCACGGAGCCGCTGGCCCGGGTGCTGGCCGAGCTGGGCACGATCCGCGCTTTCGTCGTCCACGGCGCCGACGGGCTGGATGAGATCTCCAATACCGGCGAGAGCCATATCTCCGAGGTGCACGAAGGCGTGGTGCGGAGCTCGCGGGTCACGCCCGAGGACTTCGGGATGCCGCGCGCGGTCGTCCGCGATCTGCAGGGTGGGGATCGGGAGGAGAACGCCCGGATCATCCGCCAGGTGCTCCAGGGGGAGGCCGGGCCCCGGCGCGACATCGTCCTGATGAACGCCGCCGCGGCCCTGGTGGTCGGCGGCAAGGCTCACGATCTCAAGGACGGTGTGGCGCTGGCCGGCCAGTCGGTGGACTCGGGCGCGGCCGCCCGCAAGCTCGCGGATCTCGGGGATCTTTCCCGGAGGCTCGGTACCCCGCGCCCGGCCTGAGACGGCCGCTCTCGCCCCGACGGGCCTCCGGCGGCGCCGCTGATGCTGGCGGCTCGTCGCCGAGAGGGGGTTGACCCTCACAGCCGGCCGACAGTAAGATAGGGGCTGCTGGTAGCCGCAACTGCCCGTCCGATCGCTGTAATCCCGTGCTGAACCCTGGCGACGGCGTCGAGCGGCCTCAGCAGTTCTAGAACACCAGAGTCACGAAAGGGCCCATGTGAAGACCCGGGTACCGCGCTACCACCAGATCGCTCAGACGCTGCGCGAGCGAATCCTTGGCGGTCGGCTCGCTCCAGGGACCCGGCTCGACAACCAGCGGCAGCTGGCCCTTGAGTTCGGCGTGACCCTGATGACCCTCAGACAGGCTCTCGATGTGCTCGACCGCGACGGCCTGATCTCGCGCCGGCACGGGCTGGGGACCTTCATCGCCGCCCCCTCCGTCGACTATGACATCCTCCAGCTCCAGACCTTCGCGGGAGACCTGAGCGCCCAGGGCGAGGATGTGGTGACGCGCTTCCTGCGGAGCTCCTTCGCTCCCGCGGACCGGCGCGCGACCCAGGAGTTGGGCTGCCGCATGGGCCAGCGCGTGTTCGTGCTGGAGCGGCTCCGCCTGGTTGGCGGGCGGCCCATGAGCTTCCAGGCGTCGTATGTCACCGCCGCCCTCGGGGAGGAGCTGTCCAAGGCCGACCTCGAGGTGACCCCACTCCGCCAGGCGCTGTCCTTCAAGCTCGGGATCGAGATCGCCACGGCCCGCGAGACGGTGTCTGCAGTGCCGCTCGAGGGACGGGCGGCGCGCGCGCTGGGGTGCCGGCCGGGCATCCCGTCGTTCCGCTCCGACCGGATTTCCCTCGCGGCCGATGGGACCCCGATCGTCTACGACCGCGTGTTCATCCCGGGTGACCGCTTCCGCATCACGCGACAGCTTCGCTACGACCACGCGCCCCACGGCCACCTCCACGAAGCGGCCCACGTGGCCCGCTCGGATTGACACCAGGACCCGATGAGCCCGAAGAGGCCTCGGTGATGCGGACGCCCCGATGAGCGCTTGCGCGAAGAGGCCGAACCGCCAAACCGAAGTCATCCACGTTCAGCCGAGCCCGATGAGGGCGAAGAGGCCGAACCGCAAGGCGAGGTCAACGACGTTCAAGCGAGGAGAAGGCCAAGCATGAAGATACTGGTGATGGTGAAACAGGTGCCGGACACGGCGACGCAGGTGAAGAT
>JACOVB010000430.1 GCA_016177555.1 Candidatus Rokuibacteriota bacterium | reverse complement strand
TGCCGTGGGTGCCCGCAATGGCGATGCCGTACTTGAGCCGCATGAGCTCGGCCAGCATCTCGGCCCGCGGGATCACCGGGATGCCGCGCTGCCGCGCCACCTGAACCTCGACGTTGTCGCGGGCCACGGCGGAGGAGTACACGACGACGTGGGCGCCTTCCAGGTGGGCAGGCTCGTGGCCGCTGAACACCTTGGCCCCCAGGCGCTCCAGCCGCTCGATGGTCTCGCCCCGCTTCATGTCGGAGCCCGTGACGCGGTACCCCAGTGTGAGCAGCACCTCGGCGATCCCGCTCATGCCGGCGCCGCCGATGCCCACGAAGTGGATCTGCTGATACTTCTTAAACATGTCCGCTCCCCGCCGGCCTGCTCGCCGCGCTCGTCCGTCGTGGTGTCATGAGGCGGCGCTCGCGTGCTGGGAGATGTTCAGCAGCACGCCGGCAGAGAACATGGTCATGAGCAAGGCCGACCCTCCGAAGGAGATGAAGGGCAGCGGCAGCCCCTAGGTGGGGAGCGCCCCCATCACCACTGCCAGGTTCACCAGCGTCTGGGTGGCGAGCATCAGGGTGAGGCCCAGCGCCAGGTAGCTGCCGAAGGCGTCCGGCGCCCGGAGCCCCACCCGGAGCCCACGCCAGATCACGACGGCGAAGAGCGCGATCACGCACATCCCGCCCAGGAGCCCGAGCTCCTCGCCGAGGATGGCGAAGATGAAGTCGGTATAGGGCTCCGGGAGGTAAAAGAGCTTCTGCTTCGACTCCCCCAGCCCGCGCCCGAGCCAGCCGCCCGACCCGAAGGCGAGAAACGACTGGATGATCTGGAAGCCGCTGCCCTGGGGATCGTCCCACGGGTTCACGAAAGCGACCATGCGCCGCCAGCGGTACGGCTTCATGGCGACGAGCAGCGCCAGGACGGGCAGCGCCGCCGCGACCACCGCCGCCAGATGACCGGAGCGGGCCCCGGCCAGATACGCGAGCACCATGGTGAGGACGACGAGCGTGAGGCTGTTGCCGAGGTCGGGCTGGAGGATCGTGAGCCCGGCCATGGCCCCCGCCATCAGCAGGATCGGCAGCGGCCCCCGGCTGAAGGTCCGCAGCGCGTCCGGGCGGCGCGCGAGGAAGGACGCCAGGTAGAGGACGAGGGAGAACTTCGCGAGCTCCACCGGCTGGAAGGACAGCGGGCCGATGCGGAGCCAGCGCCGCGTCCCGTTGATCGCCTGGCCGAAGGGCGGCAGCAGCACCAGCACGAGGAGCACGAACGACAGCGCCAGGAGCGGGATCACCAGGCGCTCGAGGGTCCGGTAGTCGAGGCGCATGGCGGCCCAGAGGCACCCGGCGCCCACCAGCGCCCAGACGAGCTGCTTCCTCACGAAGAAGAGCGGATCGCCGAAGCGGTCGGCGGCGATGATGGCGCTGGCCGAGTAGACCATCACCACGCCGAGGGAGACCAGGATCAGCACCACCCCGAAGAGCCAGAGGTCGGGGCTGAGCTTGCGGGGCATCAGCGCGTTCCGCCCTGCAGGAGGGCCCGCACCGCCGCCTTGAAGACCTCCCCGCGGTGCTCGAAGTTCTGGAACATGTCGAAGGACGCGCAACCCGGCGACAGGAGCACCACGTCCCCCGGCCGGGCGGCGGCGGCCGCGGCCCGGACGGCGGCCTCCATGGAAGCGGCCTCCTCGATCCCGATGCCAAGCCCCGCGACAGCGGCCCGGACCTTGTCGCGATCCTCCCCGAGGAGCACCACGTGCCGGAACCGCCCACGGGCGGCCGCCGCGAGAGGCGCGAAGTCCTGCCCCTTGGCCTTGCCCCCCGCGATGAGGACGACGGGCTCGCTGAAGCTCTCGAGGGCCGTGATCGTGGAGGCGACGTTCGTCCCCTTGGAGTCGTTGTAGAAGGTCACTCCCCGGCCATCGAGGACGCGCTCGATCCGGTGCGGCACGCCACGGAAGGCCACGATCCCCTTCCGGATCGCGTCCGCCCCCATGCCCGTCCAGAGGGCGCAGGCCGCCGCCGCCAGCACGTTCTCCACGTTGTGCTGGCCGCGCAGCGGGATGTCGGCCGTCGGGCAGAGGGGCTCGGGGGGGCCGTTGAGCTTCGCCACGATCCAGCCATCCCGGACGAACACGCCATGGTCGAGTGCCCGGCGGCGGCTGAACCACACCACGGGCGCGCGGGTCCGGCCGGCAAGCGCCGCCGTGGGCGCGTCGTCCGCGTTGAGCACCACGCAGTCGGCCGTCGTCTGGTTGGCGAAGATCCGGGCCTTGGCGTCGACGTATCGCTCGAAGGTGCCGTGACGGTCCAGGTGATCGGGCGTGAGGTTCAGCACCGCGGCCACCCGGGGCCGGAAGTCCACGGTGGCCTCCAGCTGGAAGCTCGACGCCTCGGCCACCACGAGCTCGTCGGGCGGGCAGGCAAGCGCCTGCGCCGAGAGCGGGTTGCCGATATTGCCTCCCACCAGCACGGGCCGCATCTGGCCCCGCAGGATCTCGCCGGTGAGCGCCGTGGTCGTCGTCTTGCCATTGGTCCCCGTGATCGCGATGACGTCGCACTCCATGACCCGCCACGCGAGCTCCAGCTCGCCGATGACCTCCACCCCCCGCGCGCGCACCGGGGCCAGCGCGGCCAGGTCGAACGGCACGCCCGGGCTCACCACGACGAGGTCCACGCCGCTGAAGGCGGCTGCCGGATGTCCGCCCGCCCAGATCGCATGCCCCTCGCGGGCCAGGGCACGCGCCTCAGCGGACCACGCCTCGAGGGGCGCCGAGTCGGAGGCGAGCACCCGCCCGCCCAGACGCGCCACGAGCCGGGCGGCGGCGATCCCGCTCCGGGCCAGGCCGACGACGGCCACCGTGCGACCCGCAAGCCACTGGCGAGAGGCGGCGCCGCGCATCACCATCTCCCCACCAGCGAGGTGGTCCCGGCTCTCGGTTGTGAGCACCTCATCCCCTCAGCGCAGCTTGAGCGTCGTGAGCGCCAGGAGCGCCAGCATGAAGGACACGATCCAGAAGCGGACGATGATCTTCGGCTCCGCCCACCCGCAGAGCTCGTAGTGATGGTGCAAGGGCGCCATGCGGAACACGCGCCGGCCGGTGAGCTTGAACGAGGCCACCTGGATGATCACCGAGCCGGCCTCCACCACGTAGATGCCCCCGATGAGGGGCAGCAGGAGCTCCGCCTTGGTGAGCACCGCCAGCGTGCCGATGGCGCCGCCGAGCGCCAGCGACCCCACGTCCCCCATGAAGACCTGCGCCGGGTAGGTGTTGAACCAGAGGAAGCCCAGCGCCGCCCCCACCAGCGCGCCGCAGAAGATCGTCAGCTCTCCCGTCCCCTTGACGTTCAGGATGCGCAGGTACTCCGCCGCGCGGAAGTTGCCCGTCAGGTACGCGATGATGGCGAAGGCGCCGCCGGCCATCACGATGGGCCCGATGGCGAGCCCATCCAGCCCGTCGGTGAGGTTCACGGCGTTGGAGGCCCCCACGATCACCAGAAGGGCGAACGGGATCCAGAGCCAGCCGAGCGTCAGGAGCCACCCCTTGAAGAAGGGGATCGCGAGCCCCGTCGTGAAGCCGTCCACCGGCCAGAAGAAGAGCCACGCCAGGATGAGCCCGACGAGGAGGATCTGGGCACCGAGCTTCTGCCGCGCCGAGACACCCTTGCGCGTGCGGAGCTTCCGCCAGTCGTCCAGGAACCCGATGCCGCCCAGACCCGCCGTGGCGAGGATGACCGTCCAGACGTAACGGTTCCTGAGATTGGCCCAGAGGAGCGTCGTCCCCAGGATGGCCGCCAGGATGACGAGCCCGCCCATGGTCGGCGTGCCCGCCTTCTCGCGGTGCCGCTCCGGGGTGTCCTCGCGGATCGTCTCGCCGCCCTGCTGCATCTGGCGGAGCCGCCGGATCAGCCACGGCCCCAGCACGAACGAGATGATGAGCGCGGTCACCGTCGCCATCGCCGCCCGGAACGTGATGTACCGGAAGACGTTGAAGACGATGTGGTCCCGGGCGAGCGGAACGAGGAGATGGTAGAGCATCAGGCATCGTCTCCTCCGAACCGGGCCAGGAGGGCGTCCACCACCCGCTCCATGCGCATGCCGCGTGAGCCCTTCACGAGGACCGCGTCCCCGGGCGCCAGCCGCTTGAGCAGGAGTGCCACCGTGTCCTCGAACGTGCCCACGTGATGGCACTCGCCGAGCCCTGCCTCCCGCGCGCTCTCCACCGCGACGCGTGCCAGGCGCCCGACGCCGATGAACTCGGCCGCGCCGGACACCGCCACGGCGCGCCCGACCTCGCGGTGCATCGCCTCGCCGATCTCGCCGAGCTCCAGCATGTCGCCGAGCACGACGATGAGGCGCCCGGCCTCGCGCGCGGTGGCGAGCGTGGACAGCGCCGCGCCGACCGAGGCGGGGTTGGCATTGTAGGTGTCGTCCAGGATGAGCAGCGCCCCGGCGCGCCGCCAGACGCAGCGCCCTTTGGCCGGGCGCGCGGCCTCGAGCCCCCCCGCGATCTGGGCCAGCGGCAGCCCCAGCGCAAGCCCGACCCCCGCGGCCACCAGGGCATTCGTCACGTTGTGGCGTCCCGCGAAGGCCAGCCGGGCCGTCCGGCGGGCGCCGCGGATCTCCAGCGTCACCGCCAGGCCCTCCTCGGTCTCGGCGGGGATCCCGACCGCGCGGACGTCGGCCTCGCGCTCGGCGCTCACGGTGAGCACCCGCGCCCGGCTCGCATCCCGCATGGCCAGCACGCGCGGGTCATCGGCGTTCAGCACGACGGCGCCCTCGGGCGGGATGGCGGCGACGAGCGCCCCCTTTTCGGCCTGCACGCCGTCGAGGGAGCCGAGGAACTCCGTGTGGGCGCTCGACACCGTGGTCACTGCGGCCACCGTGGGGCGGCTGATCTCGGCCAGGGCCGCGATCTCTCCCGGCCGACTGGACCCCAGCTCCAGCGCCACGGCTCGGTGCTGGGGCGAGAGCTGGAGCAGGGTCAGCGGCAGCCCCCACTGGTTGTTGAAGCTCGACTGGGGCTTGAGGATGGGTCCGAGGGTCTCCAGCACCGCCGCCATCATCTCCTTCGTCGTGGTCTTGCCGTTGGAGCCGGTCACCGCGGCGACGGGGATGGTGAAGCGGGCCCGGTGGTAGGCCGCCAGCCGTCCCAGCGCCCGCGTCGTGTCGTCCACCAGGACCACGGGCACGCTCGAGGGAAGGTCATCGGGGAGCGAGTGCACCACGAGGCAGGAGGCGCCCCGCGCGGCGGCGTCCTGGACGAATGCATGGCCGTCCTGCTGCCAGCCGCGGATGGCGAAGAACACCTCGCCCACGCGCAGGCTCCGGCTGTCGATGGACACGCCGGAGGCGTGGACGCCGAGGTCGCCGCCGACGAGCGCCCCCTGGGTCCCGCGCACCACGTCTTCGATCGTGAACATCCGCGCCCGTGTCCTCATGCTGTTCGCTCCGCGAGGATCGCCCGGGCCACGGCCCGATCGTCGAAGGGAAGCACCTGAGCACCAACGATCTGGTAGGTCTCGTGGCCCTTGCCGGCGATCACGACCCCGTCGCCGGCCCGGGCCCACCCGAGCGCATCGCGAATGGCGGCCTTCCTGTCCGGAATCGTAACATGCCGCGCGGCGCCCGGGCCGGCGGCGGGGATGCCCGTCACGATCTCGGCGATGATGGCCTCCGGTGCCTCGCTCCGCGGGTTATCTGAGGTGACCCACACGCCGTCGCAGAGCCGCGCGGCGATGCCGCCCATGAGGGGGCGCTTGCCGCGGTCCCGGTCGCCGCCACACCCGAAGACCACCCCCAGCCGCCCCCCGCCGGGTAAGAGCTTGCGGGCCGTGGTGAGGACCCGTTCCAGCGCATCCGGGGTATGGGCGTAGTCCACGACCACCAGGAAGGCCTGCCCCGCCTCCACCCGCTCGAAGCGCCCCGGCACGGTGGCCACACCCGACAGCGCCCCCCCCGCCAGCTCCGGCGCGATGCCGAGGGCGAGAGCGACGCCGACAGCCCCCAGGAGGTTCATCGCGTTGTGCTCGCCGGACAGCGGCGAGGCGATTTTCACGGGACCGGCTGGCGTCTCCACCTCCATCCTGATCCCCTCCGCCCCGGACGTCGCCTGCCGCGGACGGATCGCCGCCGCCGGGCCCATGCCGAAGGTCAGGATCGGCAGATCGAGCCCCGCCACCATGGACGGGCCCGCCGGATCGTCGGCATTGATCACGGCCGAGCGGCGGGGCTTGGCGCCCGAGGCCAGGAGCTCGAACAGCCGCCTCTTGGCGCGGCGGTACTCCGTGAGGGTGCCGTGAAAGTCCAGGTGATCCTGGGTCAGGTTGGTGAACACCGCCACGTCGAACTGCGTCCCGTCGGCCCGCGCCAGCGCCAGCGCATGGGAGGAGACTTCCATGGCCACCCCCGTCACGTCCTCGTCCCGCATGCGGGCGAGAAGGGCCTGCAGTTCCACGGCCTCGGGAGTGGTCTGCCCCGCCGCCATCGCCTCGTCGCCGATCCGGTACTCGATGGTGCCGATGAGCCCGGTCCGGTGCCCCGCGGCACGGAGGAGCGCGTCCACCAGGAAAGTGGTCGTCGTCTTGCCGTTGGTGCCGGTGATGCCGACGAGCGTGAGGGCCCGCGACGGATGGCCGTAATAGGCGTCCGCGAGCCGCGCCAGGGCCTCGCGGGCGCTGGGGACCACGATCTGCGCGGCGAGGGCGGCGGGCAGCGGGCCCGGCCCCTCGAGCACCACCGCGGAGGCGCCGCGCCCCACGGCATCACGAACATAGCGACGCCCGTCCCGCTTGAGCCCGGGCACGGCCACGAAGAGGTCGCCCGGGACGACCTTCCGGGAGTCGTAGGTGATGCCGGTCACGGTAAGCGGCAGGGCCCCGTGCACCGTCTTCACCGGCAGGGCGTCGAGAAGCGTGGAGGTGGGCACGGGGGGACGCCTCATCGCCTCGCTGCCGGAGAGGCCAGGGTCAGGCGGCAGGGCATGCCGTCCAGGAGCGCGGCCCCCGGCGGCGGGGACTGAGCCACCACGACGCCACCGCCCGTGATCTCGACGGGCACGCCCAGCGGGGCCAGCGCCTCCATGGCGTGGCGCAGGGAGAGCCCCACGAGAGCCGGCATGAGGCGGGCGCTCTCGGCGACCGGCGTGAAGGCGGCGGGCCGCACGAGGGCGCGGAGTGAGCCGGCGGCGCCGAGAGATGCGACCGCCGGCTCGGCCGCGGCCCCGCCCTCGCCGCGCACGATCTGGACCGGAGCCGAGTCGCGCGGCGACACCTGGAGATGTCGCAGCGCCGCGCGCCCGATGGCGGCGAAGATGGGCGCGGCGGCCTCGCTCCCCCACTTCTCGTTCTTGGGCTCGTCGAGCATCACCAGCATGGCGAGCCTCGGGTCATCGGCCGGGACGAATCCCACGAAGGACAGGACGCCGGGCGCACGCGAGTAGCGCCGGGTGGCGGGATCGAGCTTCTGCGCGGTCCCCGTCTTGCCGGCCACGTCGAAGCCCGCGATGGCCGCGTTGCGTCCCGTCCCGTCGCTGACCACCAGGGTCATGATCCCGGTCAGCACGCGCGCGGTATCCGGGGTGATGACCTGGCGGACCACGCGGGGCTCGAATCCCTGGATCTCCCGCCCCTGCGCGTCGAGGACAGCCCGGACGAGCTGCGGCTGCATGAGGCGGCCGTTGTTGGCCACGGCCGCGAAGGAGGCGACCATCTGCAGCGCCGTCACGGAGATCTCCTGGCCGATGGACACGGTGGCCAGCGACAGCCCCGACCAGCGCTGGGTCGAGCGGAGCTGGCCCCGGCTCTCCCCCGGCAGCCCGACCCCCGTCGGCGTGCCGAACCCGAAGCCGCTGATGTACTTGTAGTAGCGCTCCTTGCCGAGCTGGAGCCCGACCTTGATGGCGCCCACGTTGGAGGAGTGCTGCAGCACCTCCGCGAAGGTGAGCCAGCCGTACTTCTTCCAGTCGTGGATCGTGGCGCTGGCCACCTTGATGGCGCCCTGCTCCCCGTAGAGGCGGTCGGTGGGCCGGAACACGCCCTCGTCGAGGGCGGCGGCGGCCAGGATCACCTTGAACGTGGAGCCCGGCTCGAAGGGATCGGTGACCGCGCGGTTCCGTCGCTCCTCGTCCGTGGCCGAGGAAAAGGTGTTGGGGTTGAAGGTGGGCCGGATGGCCACGGCGAGGACCTCCCCCGTCCGCGGATCCATGGCGATGGCCATGGCGGCCTTGGAGCCTGTCCGGCGCCAGGCGGCGTCCACTTCCTTCTCGGCGACGTACTGGAGCGTCGCATCGATGGTGAGGACAAGGCCCTGCCCGGGGCGGGCGGGCTTGAGGATCCGGGGGGCGCCGGACACCTCGCGCCCGAGCGCGTCGCGCTCGACGAGCGCCCGGCCCTCCCGTCCGGCCAGCTGGGCCTCCCAGACCTGCTCGATGCCTCCGAGCCCCTTCCCCTCGGCCCCCTCGAAGCCGACCACGTGGGCGGCCAGCTCCCGGTTGGGATAGAGCCGGAGGCTCTCCTCGACGAAGCCCAGCGCCGGCTCGCGCAAGTCCCGCACCGCCTGCGCCACGGCGGGCGGCAGCCGGCGCTTGACGTAGACGAACCGCTTCGAGGACTGGAGCCGCCTGGCGATCTCGCCCACGGGCTCGTCGAGGATCGGCGCGAGCCGGCGCGCGAGCCGGTCGGCGTCGTCCACGCGCCCGGGCAGGGCGAAGAGCGTCTCGGCCGCCGAGGAGACGGCGAGGACCTGCCCATGCCGGTCCAGGATCGCGCCCCGCTTCGCCGTGAGGGGGATCGCCTTGGCGTGCTGGCTCTCGGCGAGGCGCAGGTACTCCTCGTGCTTGACGACCTGCAGGTAGACCAGCCGGCCGGAGAGCCCGAGGAAGGCCAGGCCGAGACAGCCTGCGACGATCAGCGTCCGGATCCTCAGGCCCTCCATCCGGCGCGAGATCATGGCGGCTCCACGGCCTCCGGAGGCTTCATGCTAGCGGACGGGCGCCTCGACGGGGCTTCCCCGCTGGGCCGACGCGGTGCGGGGCGGGCTCACGCTGCTCAGGCCACTGCCGCCGGGCACGAACTCGCGCGCGAGCCGGACCTGATCCCGGCCGGGGGGGACCATCCCGAGCTCGGTGCGAGCCCTGTCCTCGAGGCGCGCCAGGGAGTGGAGCGTGGCCAGCTCCACCCGGAAACGCCGGTTCAGCTCATCGGCCTCTGCCCGCGTCGCGCGCAGGGCGTCCAGCTGGTACGAGAGCCGGACCTGGTGGACCTTGAGCCCGACGATCCCGAGCACGCCCAGCATGAAGACGGTCGCGCAGAGCACTCCCACGGCCATGGCCCGGAGCCGGCGCCGGTCCGGCTCGCGGTGGAACCGCGCCGCCTGCTGGAAGGCCGGGTCCAGCGTCCCCGCCCAGAGCCGTGCCGCCGGCGCTCCCCCTCGCTCGTCGATTCTCATGCTGCCTCCAGGCGCGCGAGCACGCGGAGCTTGGCGCTCCGCGCGCGTGGGTTGTGTCTGACCTCGTCCGGGTCGGGCTCGATCGGGGACGGCTCCAGCTCGCCGAAGCGTGTCGGCTCGAGGCTCCGGAACATGCGCTTCACGATGCGGTCCTCGCCGGAGTGGAAGGAGATGACGCCGAGCCGGCCGCCGATGGCGAGCAGCTCGGCGGCCTGGGGGAGAGCCTCGCGGAGCGCCCCGGGCTCGTCGTTGACGGCCATGCGGAGGGCCTGGAAGGTGCGCGTGGCAACGTGGGTGCGGCGTGACCAGGCAGCGCGCGGCACGCTTCGCTTCACCACGGCCACCAGATCCGCCGTCGTCGCGAAGGGCGCCCGGGCCCGCTGCTCGACGATGCGCCGGGCGATGCGGCGGGCTTGCGTTTCGTCGCCGTACTCGAACAGGATGCGCGCAAGCTCCTCCTGCGGGAGGCAGTTCAGGAGCTCGGCCGCGGTGGGCCCCTGGGCGGGGTCGAAGCGCATGTCGAGCGGCTCGTCGCCCTGGAAGGAAAAGCCGCGCGCCGACTCATCGAGCTGATAGGAGGAGAGGCCCAGGTCCAGGAGCACGGCGTCGGCTTCGGTCACGCCCGCGGCGCCCGCGTGGGTGGCAAGGTGCCGGAAGCTTCCCTGCGTGAGCACCACGCGATCGCCGAAGCGGGACAGCCGCTGCCTGGCGCGCGCCAGCGCCTCGGGATCGTGATCGAGCCCGAGGAGCCGCGCTCTGGGCCCCGCGCGCTCCAGCAGTCGCTCAGCGTGTCCACCCATGCCGACCGTCCCGTCCACGACCCAGCCCCCGCGACGGGGGCGCAAGAGGAACGTCACCTCGTCGACCAGCACCGGGAGGTGCGCCATCCCCTCCCGCTGCATGCCGCCTCAGACTCCCTTGCCCGCCAGCCTCTCGAACAGATCGTCGAGCGGTCCATCGTGATCGCGCTGGAAGTGCGCCCACCGCTCCGCATCCCACACCTCGAACTTGTCCGTCAGGCCGATGATGAGCACGTCCTTCACGAGCCCCACGCGCTCGCGGTAGTCGGCAGGGATCTGGATGCGTCCCTGCGGATCGAGCGTGACGTCCTGCGCGAGCGAGATGTACGTGTACTGGACTCGGCGCCGATCGGGATCGAATCTCGGCAGCGCATTCACTCGCTCCTCGAGCGCGTGCCAGAGCTGGAGCGGATGCACTTCGAGCGCATCGCCGCAGGGCACGATGACGACCTTGTCGCCGTGGCCATCCGCCAGGGCTTCCCGGAACTTCGCCGGGATGCTGAGCCGCCCCTTCGGATCGACCGTGTGCTTGAAATGCCCCCGAAACACCGCCTGCCCCTGAGGGGGAAAACTCCCCTCCTTATCTGGTTGGCGTCCCACTTCATGGGAATCTATCCCACCCAGTGGGCAATCCTAGTTGGTGGCGAAAAGGCTGTCAAGCAAAAAGACGGAATTTTATAGAGAAATCCCGCAGATGAGGAAGTCCATGGGTAGTGGCCCCCATGGCCGAGACCACCGTGGATTGAGCTGCCAGGCTCCGGCCGGCTGCTTGGGGGCGTGGCGGAGCCCCCCGGGGACCCCCTGATACCCCCAGGGGGTATCGGGGCGGGCGGGGCTATCTGGCCGGGCGGTAGTGGCTCATGGCCTCGGGCATCCAGGCCTCGATCTGCTTGATGCGCGTGGCCTCGGAGGGGTGCGTCGAGAGGAACTCGGGGGGACGGGCCTGCCTCTTGGAGGCCTCGGCCATGCGGACCCAGAGATCGCGGGCACCATGCGGGTCGTAGCCGGCCTTGGCCATGTAGATGAGCCCGAGGTGGTCGGCCTCGGACTCCTGCGACCGCCCCCACGGCAGGAGCAGGCCCACCGAGGCTCCCGCCCCCAGCAGGGCGCCGACTGTCTGGACCGTCTTCGGGTCACGCCTCGAGAACGCGGCCATCGTGCCGGCCAGTCCGATCTGGACCACGAGCTGCTGGCTCACGCGCTCGCCGCCGTGGCGCGCGATCACGTGAGAGACCTCGTGGCCGAGCACCGCGGCGAGCCCTGCGTCGTCGCGCGTGATGGGGAGGATGCCGGTGTAGACGGCAACCTTGCCTCCCGGCAGCGCGAAGGCATTGGCCTGCTTGTCCTCGATGACCTTGTACTCCCACTGGTAGTCTCCGCGCCCCGTCGCCGCGGCGATCCGGCTTCCAACGCGAGTGACCAGCTCGTTGAGCGCCGGATCGGTGGAGACGCGCGATTTCTTCAGGATGTCGGCGTAGGACTGCACCCCCATGCGCATCTCCTCCGACTCCGGGAGGATCTGCAGCTGGGAGCGTCCGGTGATCGGCACCGTCTGGCAGGCCACAACCAGCCCGACCACCAGGAGCAGGAGCGCCCGGGCGGGAGAGTGCATGAAGTTGCGCATGGCGGGATCTTACCAGATCAGCGCGCCACGGCGCGACGGGCGATGCTCACTGCCGGGTGTTCCTGAGTGAGACCTGGCTCTCCATGAGGGCGCCGGGGCCGGCCCGCCCCACGTCGAGACGAATGCGGATCGAGGTGACCCGCGCCGGTTCGGTCGTCTCCGCCCCGGCCCGGTCGAAGTAGGTCAGCGCGAGACTCCGTACGCCCTCGATGATCGGCTGGGCCCCGGCGCCCGCCTCCCGGCGGAGCACCCTGCCGCGCAGGAGATAGGTCACGCGCTCCCGGGTGGGATCCAGCACGCCGTTGCCGTTGAGGTCGCGCTGGAAGGCGACCCGGGTGGGCCCGGCGACGACCAGGGCCGGGAGCCCGAGGCCGGTCGGATCATAGCCAGCCTCGCGCAGCTCCCGGGTCATGCGCTCGAGGGCGATCCGCGCCGACTGCTGGGCGTCGATGCGCGCCGCGCCGAGGCCGTAGCTCTCCTGCCCCGCCACGAGAATCGTGAGCGTGGCCGCCATCAGCACGCTCATGAGGGCAGTGCTCGCGAGCAATTCCGCGAGGGAGAACCCGGCCTCCGCGCGCCACGCGATCATGTCGCGCAGCGTGGGTCAGGCGGCGCGCCCCGTCAATGTCCACTCTTCGAGACGCCGCCAGGACGATACGTGTATCAGTCCAGGTAGGTCCGGCTAGTCGATCGGCGGTTTCGCGTGGGCCCAGGGTTGCGCCGTCTCGAAGGCCGCCGAGGCCCGCAGGACCAGGGCGTCGGCGAAGCGCCGCCCCACGATCTGCAGCCCGATCGGCAGGCCGTCCGAGGTGAAGCCGCAGGGCACCGAGGCGCCCGGGTTGCCGGTCATGTTGAACGGGAAGGTGAACGGGATCCAGTCGTAGCGCTCGATGCGCGTCCCCGCGATCTCGGTGGGGTTGTCCACCCCCACCTTGAACGGCCGCGTGGCGATGGTCGGTGTCAGCACGAGATCGTACTTCTCGAAGAAGCGCCGCACATGGTCGTTCCAGGCCAGGCGGTCGAACCAGGCCTGGACGTACTTCGTGGGTCCCCAGGTGAGCGTCTCGTCGATGATCTCCGCCAGGCCCGGATCGATGTCCGCGCGCCGCTCGGCCATGTAGGGCGCCATGCGCGTCCCGATGCCGCCACAGAAGATCGCCTCCCAGCAGTCCTTCGGCGTCGGCCAGCCGGGGTTCACCGTCTCCAGCCGGCAGCCGAAGTCGCGGAAGCGCTTCACCGCCTTCTCGCACCCGGCCAGCACCTCGGGGTCCACGACCTTGGCGAAGCCCAGGTTCGCGGACCACGCCACGCGGAGCCCCGTGAGCGGCCCCTTGAGGGCCTTCACGTAGTCGGTCCCGTCTCCGGGCAGCGAGAACTGATCCCGCTCGTCGGCACCGGCGCAGGCGTTCATCATGAGCGCCGCGTCGGTGACGGTGCGGGTCATGGGGCCGATGTGCGAGAGGCTCCACGCGGCGCTCGGCGGGTAGACGGGAATGCGCCCGAAGGAGGGCTTGTGGCCGAAGATGCCGGCGCAGGAGGCGGGGATGCGGATCGAGCCGCCGCCGTCGGTGCCGATGGCCAGCGGGCCGAGTCCGGCCGCCACCGCGGCGCTCGCCCCGCCGCTCGAGCCGCCGGGCGTGCGGTCGAGATTCCACGGGTTGCGCGTGATGCCGAAGAGCAGGTTGTGGGTGGCGCCGATCCAGCCGAAAGCCGGCGTGTTGGTCTTGCCGAGCTGGATGGCCCCGGCCCTCTTGAGCCGCTCCACCGTGGGGGCGTCCTCGGTGGGCACGTTGTCGGCATAGAGCCGGGTGCCGAACGTCGTGCGGATCCCCTTCGTGACGACGAGGTCCTTGGTGGAGAAGGGCACACCGTGCAGCGCGCCGAGCGTCGCTCCCTTCTTCATCAGGGCGCGCTCCGCCGCGCGGGCGTCCTTCATGGCCTGGTCGGCCGTGAGGGTGACGATGGCGTTGAGTCGTGGGTTGACGCGCTCGATCCGCCCCAGCACCGCCCGCATCACCTCCACCGGCGACAGCTTCTTGCGCCTGATCGCGGCCGCCATCTCGGCAGCCGGCATCCAGCAGAGATCATCCAAGGCCATGAGATCCTCCTTCACCTGGGATGGGCACCCGGGCTGTCGCCCGCCCATCCCCGCCGGCTGTTCACGCCCCTCGACTCCCCTCACGCGATCTCTGGCGCCGTCATCCCGGATGGGCACCCGGGCCGTAGGCCCGCCCGCGCCCGCCGGATCCGTGCGCCTGCTAGGTCATTCCCCTGCCGTCAGTCGCGGTCCCCCGCCGCGCCCGCCCATCCCCGCGGGCTGTTCACCTCCCTCGACTCATCTCACGCGATCTCCGGCGCCGTCATCCCGGATGGGCACCCGGGCAGTCGCCACGCCCGCGCCCGCCGGGTCCTCGCGCGCGGCCCTTCACTCTCGCCGCGCTCAGGCACCGCGCAGGCGGGGGTCGAGCGTGTCCCTGAGCGCATCCCCGAGCAAGTTGGAGCCGAACACGGCCAGGCTGATGGCGAGGCCCGGGAAAAGGACCAGGTGGGGCGCCTTCTGGGCGTACTCGGCGGCCGAGACCGAGAGCATGCGCCCCCACGACGGGTAGGGCTCGGGCACGCCGAGCCCGAGGAAGGAGAGCGTGGCCTCCACGAGGATCGCGCTGCCGAGCTGGGCCGTGCCGAGCACGATGAACGGTCCCATGGTGTTGGGCAGGATGTGGCGGAAGGCGATCCGGAGATGTGCGATCCCCAGGGCCCGCGCCGCCTCCACGTACTGCATCTCCCGGATGGAGAGCACGCTCGAGCGGATGACGCGGGCGGCCCGCGGGATGATCGGGACCGAGATCGCGATGACCACGTTCTGGATCGACGGACTGAGCACCGCCGAGATGACCAGCGCGAGCACCAGGAGCGGCAGACCCTGCAGGATGTCCAGCACCCGCTGGACGATGAGGTCCGTCTTGCCGCCGACGTAGCCGGAGAGCAGGCCGACGATGCCGCCCAGCACGGAGCCGAGCAGCGTGGACGCCACGCCGACGATGAGCGACACGCGGGCGCCGTGGACGATCCGGGAGTAGATGTCGCGTCCCAGGTGGTCCGAGCCGAGCCAGTGCTCCCAGCTGGGGCGCCCCAGCGTCCCCGCCGCCTCCGTCATGATGGGATCGTGGGTGGCCAGCACCTCGGCGAAGATCGCCGTGACCAGGATGAGCAGCATGACGAGCCCGCCGGCGGCGCCGAGCGGCTTCTTGCGGCAGAAGCGGGCGAGCGTGATCCAGACTCCGGACCGGGATGCGGGACGAGCGGGCAGCCGGAGCGCGCTCTCGGCCACGGGCTCAGCCGGCATACCGCACCCGGGGGTCCAGCACCCCGTAGAGGAGGTCCACGGCGAGGTTCGAGAGGATGACGACGATGGCGATGAGCATCACCAGGTTCTGGACGATGGGGTAATCGCGCCAGAGGATGGCCTGCACGAGGAAGCGGGCGAGCCCGGGGAGGTTGAACACCTGCTCGGTGACCACGAGGCCGCCGATGAGGAAGGCGAACTCGATGCCGATCACGGTGACGACCGGCAGCATGGCGTTCTTCAGCGCGTGCCGCCAGATCACGGCCCGCCCGGTCTGTCCCTTGGCCCACGCCGTGCGCACGTAGTCCTCCCGCAGCACCTCGAGGAGCGCCGACCGCGTGATCCGCATGATCAGCGCGGAGGAACGGTAACCGACGGCCAGGGCCGGAAGGGCGAACTGGGCGGCATGGAGCCGGAAGTTCTCGCCCGGCGAGACGTAGGTCACCGGCGGGATCCACCCGAGCCAGGCCACCAGCCCGAGGATGATCATCATGCCGAGCCAGAACGACGGCATGCTGAGCCCAGCCAGGCTGAGCACCCGGAGGACGTAGTCGAGAGCGCCGTCCTGCCGGACGGCGCTGATCACGCCGGTCGGCACGCCCAGCAGCACAGCCACGATCATGGCGAGCGCCGCCAGCTCCACCGTCACGGGGACCAGCGGCTGGATCACCTGCCAGGCCGGCACGTCGTAGCGGTAGGACTTGCCGAGGTCGCCCGAAAGGATCTGCCGGAGCCAATCGAGGTACTGGATCCAGACGGGCTTGTCCAGCCCCAGCTCCCGCATGATCTCCGTGCGGGCGGCCGGGTCCACGAAGCCGGCGGTCGAGAAGAGGATGTCGACGATGTCGCCGGGAGCCAGCCGCAGGAGGGCAAAGATGACGAGGGACATCCCGAACAGCGTGAGGACGGCAATGGCCAGTCGCTGCAGCAGGTAGGTCTTCACGTAGGGGCCCCCCTACACGCGCCGGGGGAGGCGGGGCGCCTCCCCCGGCGCGCTCGCGTCCGACGCCGGCGCCCCTACTTGTCCCTCCAGACTTCCTGCATCCGGCCGAAGTTGTAGATGTTGTGGTGCGGGATCATGTTCTTCACGTGCGGCCAGTGCGTGAAGTAGTCCATCCGGTGGTCCAGGATGGGGCGCGCGGCCTCCTCCTCGATCTTCTTTTGGATGGCGGCCACCAGGGCGAGGCGCTTCTTGGGATCCAGCTCCTGCGACTGCTGATCGAACAGCTTCCCCAAAGACTCGTTGCAGTAGTGGCTGTAGTTCCGCGGCGAGCCGCAGGCGTAGTTCTCGTAGAAGTTAGGGTCCGGGTCGTCCACGCCGAGCCCCGTGAGGTTGGCCCCGATCTGATACTCGCCGCGAGTCGCCATGGGATGCCACTGCGCCGTCTCGATCTGCTTGAGCGAGGCCTCGATGCCGACCTGCTTGAGCTCGTTGATGACGAACGAGGCCATGTCCACGTAGATCGCGATGGCGCGGGTGGCCATCTCGATCCGGAGGGGCTTCTGAGGCGTGATGCCGGCCTCGGCCAGGAGCTTCCTGGCGCGGGCCTTCATGTCCTCGGGCTTGCCATAGCCCGGCAGCGCGACCAGGTCCTTCTCCAGGAGCCCCCAGACGCCGTAGGGCCTGGGCGCCATGGCCGCCCCGGGCACGGCGGCCCCCTGGTGGACGGCCCGGATCAGGGCGCGCCGGTCGATAGCGTAGCTCACCGCCTGGCGGACCTTCGGGTTGTCGAAGGGCGGTTTCTTGGTGTTCATGATGATGTTGTCGGTGACGGCGCTGGCCACGGGCGTGACCACGAACTGGGGCACGGCCTTCTTGAGCTGCTCCGCCGCCGTCTTGGTCGTCTCGCCCGGCATGGCCACGTCGAGCTGGCCCGCCTGGAGCGCCGCCGTCCGCGTCCCCCGCTCGACGATGACGATGTACTTGAGCCGGTCGAGGTACGGCCGCCCCTTGACGAAGTAGTCCGGGTTCTTCACGTACTCGACGAACTCTCCCTTCCGCCACTCCTTGAGCTTGAAGGGCCCCGTGCCGATGCAGCCGGTGCGGTAGCTGGCGGGCGGGACGTGGGCGGCGTAGACAGGCGTGTAGCCGGAGGCCAGCATGGCGAGCAGCGAGGGCTGGGGGCGCTTCAGCCGGAACACCACGCTGTGAGGATCCGGCGCCTCCACACCCTCCACATTGGCGTACCAGTCCTTGCGCGGGTTGATCCGCAGCTTGGCCTGGGCCTCCGGCGCCTCGCGAAGCATGTCGAAGGTGAACTTGACGTCCTTGGAGGTGAAAGGCTTGCCGTCGTGCCACTTGACGTTCTTGCGGAGGAAGAAGACGAGGTTCCGGTAGTTGTCCTGCCAGGACCACCGCTCGGCCAGCTCCCCGATGATCGTGTCCACGCTCTCGACCGACTTGAGCGGGTCGAAGAAGACCAGGTTGTTGAAGCACGGGCTCGCCGGGAACACCACGGAGATCGTGGCGGTCTCGTGGATGGCGAAGCCCTGGGACAGATCCTCGCGAAGCATGATGTTGATCGCGCCGCCCGATTTCGGCGCCTGAGCCG